>JBGVOJ010000406.1:0-5116 GCA_045126415.1 Eubacteriales bacterium
TTCTCGTGACCTACAACGCGATGCTTATCAAGGCGTCTGCGGCCGGCCCGTTCTCGATCGTCATGATCTTCAACCTTTCGGGCGGCATCCTGATCCCGATGTTCTGGTCGATTCTCGAAGATCCGACACAGCTTTCCGCACTCCAGTACGTCGCGATCGCACTCATGCTCGTCTCGTTTGTTTTCCTGAACATGGAAGACAAGAAGGACGGGGAAAGCAAGTCCGTTTCGGCGAAATTCCTGCTGTACACGCTCCTGCTTGGTCTCGCGAACGGTATCTACGGTACCCTTCTGAATGTCCAGAAAACCCTCATGAACGAATCCGAAAACGCGGAAATGATCGTCTGCACGTTCCTCTCGTCGGCAATCTTCGCGTTCGTGCTTCTTCTGATTCAGGCGGGCAAATCCGCACTTCCCGGCTTCCGTCAGAACGTGAAGTCCGCGATCTATGTCACGGCGGCGTCCGTTTCGGCGGCAGCGGCGGTCAATCTGCTGATGTACGCGCTCGGTCTTGTCAACGTCGCGGTTCTCTACGCGATGGACAACGGTGGCGTGCTGCTCGTATCGGTTCTGTGGTCGGTCGTTATTCTGAAGGAAAAGATTGGCAAGAAAAAGATTATCGGTCTGGTGCTGGCGACGATTGCGATTTTCGCACTCGGCTTCCTGCACGGGGTATAATTGAATAAAAAATATGTGGGGGAAAAACTTTTTGAAAAAAGTTTTTCCCCCACACCCCTTTTTCAAAAACTTTTCAACGGAATGAAATAAGGAGATGTTTCTATACTTTTTCGATCAGCCACGCAATACCGACAGCAGTCAGAGCCACGGTGTCGGCACCTGTGATAATGTGTGCAAAAATTGTATTCATCCGCACGCCGCCGGACGGCGCAACGATATCGGAAATCAGCAGTCCCAGCGCGGCAAGGTAAACTGCCGCGACCGCAAAAACGGGAATCAGATGGACGATTGTCCGCAAGGACTTCCGGAACAGCAGGGTCTGCACGGCAAAAATCCCCACGGCAAACGGAATGGCAATGAGAATCACTTTTTCCATAGGCATTCCTCCGCTTTGCCGGCTGCAGGATTTTCTTACGCCTGTCCTTCGGGAATCAGCGCGTCGTCAAAGTGGATCATGACGTTTTCGCTTTCCAGAACCGACTGCACCTTCCGGATATCGCAGTCCGCGACCGCGCATCCTTCGTCAATCGCATGGCTTGCCGCGACCGCCGCCGCCTGACCCGTGAGAATCGCCGGAGGAATCACGCGGAACACGTCCCACGCATAGCCGTCCGCGGACGCACTCCGTCCCGCGGTGATGATATTGTCGAAGCCGCGTCTCGTCAGCGAACGGAGCGGAACTTCGTAGAGGTAATCCCGGCGGTCGAAGTCGCAGATCGCGCAGACCGAGTCGTCGAAATGCCTGTATTTGTCTTCCTCATGGACGGTGATGTCCCCATCGATGCGGCGCGTCGTGCGGAACTGCGGCATCATCGGAAGGGTCGTCACTTCGCGGAACAGGCGGTCGTCCTTCTTGAGTTTTTCGAGCATATCGAGCTGATTCCGGATGAGGTAATCGCTGACGTTTTCCACGTTCGTACCCCAGTACAGATCCACATTGTCCGGCTGACCGCCGCCGTAAAGGTTTGCGCTGCCGCCGGAAATCGTCGTTACCGCGCGGTACGCCTGTCCGCTTTCGATCGCACGTTTGCAGCTTTCCAGCGAAATCTGACGTGCGAAATACGAATAGAAATTGCGTCCGTCCACGGTCGGAATGCCCGCGCGCTGCACGATGTCGCAGTCACCGGTCGTGTCGATGACCTGACGTGCGCCGTAGAATTCCAGACCGGACTTGCTGTCGGTGACGATGCCGGTGCAGTGTCCGCCGTCCATGATCGGATAGGACGCGATGCAGTCGAACAGGAGTTTTACGCCCGCGTCACGGAGAATTTCCGTGAGCTGCATTGCGAAAATGTACGGCGAATAGGCGGTATCATAGCGGCGTCCGATGTCGGCGGGTGCATCGACGTTCGATTCCTTCCAGACCGGATGCAGAGTGTCGTAGCCGTACTTGATCGACAGGCGCAGGAATTCCTCCGCCATGCCTTTGCAGATCGGGATGCCGCGTCCGTTGCACATGGGGACGAAATAGTTGATCAGCCCCATCGTCGCCAGACCGCCGAGAACGGTGGATTTTTCGAGAAGCATGACTTTTTTGCCGTGGCGTGCGCCTTCCAGAGCCGCCGCACATCCGGCGATCCCGCCGCCGCAGACAATGATATCGTACGAATCCCTCACAGGAATCGCCATTCTGAAATCTATGGTATTCATAAAAACTGTCCTTTCTGTTATGTCAATCAATATCACGGATGTAGTATTTGTCGCCGCCTTCGAAGAAGTCACGCCGGCGCATTGCGTCCTCGCCGAGGAGTTCCATCAGCTTGATGTGGCGGGTTTCCATCCTTCCGTCTTCGTACAAATCAATCACACGGCCGCCGCGCATATCGTCGTGCGCGGACATATCGTAGCCGACGCAGCTGTCGTACGCCATCGTGATGCCGCAGTATTCTCCCTGAAAATCGCAGAGATGCTCGTGACCGCAGAAAATCCCCTTCACGTCGCCGCGCTGGAGACACGCCATGAACAGACCGGAATTCAGCTCGCCCGCGCAGATTTTTTCGCGCTTCCGTCCGATGAATCCCGTCACCTCCGGGTTCCTGTACAGGAGATTGTACTCGATGATCGGCACGTGCATAAACATCACCGCCGGAATTTTCCGTCCGCCTTCCGTTTCCCGCCGTTTCGACTCCGTGTAGTACCACATTACCTGATCGAACAGGGGCGACGCCTGCACGCTGCCGCCGCCGAAGTGCTTCGGCAGAATGAACTGCGTGTCCGCCGGCAGATTGAAATACAAACAGTAATCCCGTACCTCACTGTGCGAATCCAGTGCCCAGAGATGGTACGCAGGCTCGTCCGAATCCGCCGCCAGTACCGTCAGGCAGTAGTTCCCCACACCCGAAATGTCCTCCGGTCCCGCTTCCGAGAGGCACAGCGGAAAGGTTTCGTACACCGGCTGCATCTCTTCTTTGGTCATCGGCTGTTCCGCGTCGTGATTGCCGTAGACGTGCGCCCACGGAATCCCGCGCCGCTGCACCGGCTCCATCACCCGTCCGAGAAACGTGCGCAGCGTCTCCGGATCGATGCCGCAGAGCTGGTCGCCGCCGAGCATCACAAAATCCGGTTCCGCATGGGCAACGAGTGCCTCGATCCCCGCCGTCAGTTTCGGATTGAAATCCGGCTTCCCGTGAAAATCGGACATCATCAGGATACGGAATCTGCCGTCCTTCCGAAACCGCAGGACCGGTTTTTCTTTGGGATATGTTCTTTCCTTAAACGAGGCACGTCCCGCCTTTTTGACTGCCACAGTTCGGAACCCCGCTTCATAGTAGATCTTTTCGGCAGTCTCTCCGCTGGGCCACAGGAAACAATTTTCGATCCCGTTTGCCCGGCAATATTCCGCAAAACTGTGAGTCAGCGTACGTCCCGTGCCTTTTTTCCGGTGTTCCGCCGCTACAAGAAGATAATCAACTCTGCAAACGCCGTCCGTCACATGAGCGTGCATCATACCGACCGGCTTACCTTCAGAATAAGCGACAAAAAACAGCGTATTCGTCCGGTTCAGCGCGTTTTTTGCCACGCCGATCTCCCACGGTTCCCCGGCTTTTTCGAAAATCTCCGCCGCGTATTCGTCGTCCCATTCCATTACTCTCCGAACAGTGATTTCGGGATTCGGAACAATGGTGTTCGGCTCACACAAAACCATGAATTTCTGCGGCTCACTCCAGCTGTTGAAGCCGTGTGCCGCCAGAATCTGTTTGTTCTCCTCTAAATATCCGTCGTCGCAGATGGACTGATAGATATTGGGGGCAATTCCCTTTTTTCGATAAAATTCGACGATCTCATCCAGCACCGCGTCCAAATCCATTATTTTGTCCCGAAAAATGAGTGCATGGTTTGAATCGTAGGAATCCTTATTCTCTTCGTTGTAAAACAGCAGACCGTATTCCCGCTCTTCGTAAGACGTGATCTCGCGCGGGAAGAAATCTTCTTCGCTATATATCTTCTGCAAGTTCATCCTGTATCTCCAATACCCGCATTTTTATATTTACAGCATATCACACAAATATGAATATTTAATGAATTTCCACAAATTTGATTGGAATCTTGCAATTTCTTCATTCATCTGTTATAATCAAACCAACGGAAAACATCATTTTCCATTCAGTATAAAGTTTTTTGAAAGGGGTTTGGGGGAAACTTTTTTTCAAAAAAGTTTCCCCCAAGGAATTCACTTCTATGAAACGAACCACCTATGAAGGACATCGCACGGACTATATCTCGTTCCCGCTCGGCGGCATCGGCACCGGATCGGTCGGACTTGCCGGTAACGGACGCTTTGTGGACTGGGAAATCGCGAACCGTCCCGCGAAAGGCTCCACACTCGGCAATTCCCACCTCGCCATCAAGGCGGAGGACGAAAACGGCAGGCTGATCGACGCGCGCGTGCTCAACGGCGACTGCCATCTGAACTACGCCGGTCAGTACGCCATGAACTACGGTCACGGTATGCCCGGCTCCACGATGGCGAGCTTCCCGCACTTCCGTAAGTGTGTGTTCGACGGACGCTTCCCCGTTGCCGGCATTGATTTCGAAGACTACCACTTCCCCGGCAAGCCGCATCTGACCGCGTTCAACCCGTTCATCCCGCGCAACGACCGCGACTCCAGCATCCCAGCGGCGTTCTTCGAAATCACCGTCACCAACCCAACGGACAAACCCGTCACCTACACCGGCGTATTTGCGCTCTGCAACCCGAACGGAAACGGGGTCAACACCCTTCTCGACGAGGACGGCATGCACGGCATCTTCCTCGGTCAGGACAACGTCCCCGACGACAGCATCGACAAGTACGACCTCACCGTTGCCACCCCCGACGCGAACGTCAGCCGTCAGCAGGCGTGGTACCGCGGCGGATGGAGCGATGCGCTTGAAACCTACTGGCGCAACTTCACCGAAAAGTCCGAATTTCCGGCACGTTCCTACGAAAATCCCGGACG
>JBGVOJ010000407.1:0-2765 GCA_045126415.1 Eubacteriales bacterium
TCCAATTGCATAAACAGAGCATCCGGGAGCCTGCTCCTTGAGGAAAGCAGCCGTAGCCAAAGCACTTGTGTAGAAGTGTTCTTCAGATACATCCAGCCCCATACGAGCCAGTTTCTGCTGAAGTTCACGGGGCGTGTAGCCGCTGTTGTTCGTCAGGAAGAGAAACTCCTTGTTCTCTTTATGAAGCCAATCGATGAACTCCACAACACCGGGCAAAACCTGATTGCCGTGGTAGATAACGCCGTCCATATCGCAGATAAATCCCTTTTTCTTGCCAAAATCAATCATTCACATCATTCCTTTCTGTGTAAGCAGTTGATATTTCAAAATCGCTCATGTTTTCTCAAATAGTAATCTATCACCACGATTATCATTTTAGAATCGCCATGTGAAAACAAAAATACAAGGAATGTGAAATCTAAGTCAAATTGCAAATAACAGCTCGCCAATCGTTGCTGATCGGCGAGCTGTAGTGATGATTCATTCCGTTATTCTTCCATAACTTCCAACATCATCCTGGCACCCAACCTAAAGTTCTGGAAGATCAGGCAATCCGTGATGGTCTGGTATTCACGCACACAGTCTACGTATTTTTCAAACAGCTCTTTCTGCCCATCCGTCATGGCTGCTCGGAGCTTTTCTTCATTCCCGCAGATCAGCTCCTGCAACTTCTTGTATTCCTTAGAAGAAGTGTCGTACTCTGTAGGCTCAATATTGCCGTACCAAAATTCTTCAAGAATTTTCATTCCGCCTCCTCCTCATAGATCATTTCCCGTAAAACAATCTCCTCGGCTCGGTTGCGGATGTTGTTCATGGCTCCAACCCACGCCATCTGATCGTGCTGCTTCATGCCCTCTGTTACACCCTCAGCGGCTTTCATTTGCTCAATGATCAGTTCAAGGCGACTCTGTACCTGGCTCGTTCAAGTCAGCCAGATAAGTCCACAGTTCGCCGCTAAGGCATAGATCGTTAAAGCGGATGGGATTATGCTCCTTGATATAATCTCTGTGCATACGCCCCCAACGACCAATCGGTCTGGTTCCCTCCGGTAAACGAATATCAGGAATATAGTAATCACCGCAACGGATATAGTTCAGTTCCTGCATCATATGTACCTCCACAAAAGCGTTTTACGGGTAAAAAAAAGAAGCGATACTCGGTTATCAAACCAAGTATCGCTAACTTTTGTTTAGCCAACCCCATCTGACAGATGCCGTAAAATAGTTAAATTTCTGGTTTAACTGTTTTACGAGCACCCGCGGAAAACGGACTCTTTTGGATAAAACTGCTTATTTTATCTCTTCTTGGAGACTGCAAAACCTGCAAGAGATACGAGTGCGGAAATTGCTGCGATGATACCCATATCGAAGGTCTGCGGAGCTTCTTCAACAACAACTGCTGCTGCGAGAGCTTCCACAACTTCTTCTGCTGCGGGTTCTTCTGCAACTTCTACAACTTCCGCCACGGGTTCTTCAACCACTTCTTCAACAACAGGTTCTACCTTACCGGGATTGCCGTAGAATTCAACTTCCGCAACGTCACCGTGCTGGGTTTCGTTGAAATAGCGGAACATGGTGTAGCCGGTGTTGTTTTCAAATTCGGTTACGATGGTGTATTCGGTTACGGAAGCTGCTGCTCCTGCGGAAGTCCACAGAGTGGTCCAGGTTTCACCGTCATTGGACCCCTGGATCATTGCGCCTTCGAAACGATCCGGATAATCGGAACGGGAGCGGATCGCTGCCTTGTCAAGAATGTAGGATTCGGATGCCTGGATGCCGAGGAAGCCGTCGCCAACTCCGAGCGGATCAAAGAAGGTTGCGGGGTTGCCGTCAAAGCCTGCTGCGCGGCCTGCGTCTGCATTTTCACCCCAACCGGTTTCGTTACCGATGAGTTCGCCGGTGATGAGGCTGCCGTCCGTGCCGGATGCGGGATATGTGTAAACAACGGGAGCTGCTTCGAGAGTAACAAGGGCATGATTGCCTGCGTCCTTACCGCCGGAAATACCGGAAGCAAGCTGCCAGGTTGCATAACCGCCGTCCGCGCTGGTCCAGTTGAAACATACGGAAACTCTGCACTGGGAACCTTCCGTCATAGCGTCTGCGGTTACAAAATATTCGAACGGAATACGGAATTCAAACGTCAGAACGTCGCCGTTGACGAAGATGTTGCAGTCTTCCGCCGGGAAGCTGCCGGAAGCTGCAAAGCCGGAACCGAGATAGTCCTGCCAGTTGACGCTTGCGAGTTCACCGCTGTCGGAATACTTACCGAAGCCGACTTCAAGACGCATACCGTCGCCGGCCGCATCGCCGTCCGCACCGGAGAACTGAACAATATCACCGTTCCAGAAATCGGGCTGACCTGCTGCGGTAAAGTTGTAACCGTCCGGGTCGGTGTAGGAAATCCATGTGTAGAAATAGGTTTCGTCCCAGGACATTGCGAGATCAACATCGATTGCTGCCGTGGTCTCGTTGGTGTCACCGGAGGTCATCGTGGAAATCCATGCCGGCTGATATTCGATATCGTAATATTCGCCGGGAGTTTTCACACCGTCTGCTGCCCATGCTGCGGTTGCTTTCTGAACGCCGAACGCAACTTCGCCGAGTGCTTCTTCAAAAATATGTTCTGCCTGAGCAGGAATTACAGCGGTTGCTGTCAGAAGAGCCGCTGCTGCAAGAGAAAGAATTTTCTTCATAATTCATATACCTTTCCAAAAAATTGAGTTTTTTTACCGTAGTTTACCATAAAATGATTATATCATTCCCCTC
>JBGVOJ010000408.1:0-4718 GCA_045126415.1 Eubacteriales bacterium
TTTTTGCGCAAACGGAAGGCTCGGGAAACGGCTCTTCTTGCCAACGCAATTTCTGAGGCTTATGCTGCGGTTTCCTGTGAGGATATTCTCGGTTGGTTTTCTGCCGCTGGTTATGTGCATTCTTTCCTGGAATTGCTCTAACGGGGTGGAAACGCCCAGGATGCCCTATATGGCAGAAAAGGGATCCCGTTCCGGCAGCGGCGCTACGGTCCTCATGGAAATGAGCAACGCCGGTATGGCACGGAGCCTTAATACCAATGGTCTGAAGCATCCTTATATTGCCTCTTACCGGATCATCGGAGAAAAGGGTTCTCTGGAATCATCGGACGGAAGGGTGACCATGTATCAGTATGACAAGGGTTTTGACTACAACATTACCACAGAAACACCTTCCTATACCCCCTTCCTGCACAGACCGAACAAAGACCACGGCTGCATATCTAACAGCGACCTGACCGGCTTCGGCTACTTCATTGCCAGGATTCTGGGAGATCCGCTGGGCGAAAAGTACTCCATCGACGTATATCAGGCATTGGATATGGCACTGCCGGGTCTGCTGGGATACCGCTCCATTCTGGACAAAGGGATGCCCTACACCGTGCCGGATCTGCGGGACCATGCCATCCGTGACCAGTACAGAAACGACCACTACTGCACCGACCCCCGAACCCCCGCAGAATACCTGCTGCCCACCAGCAAAAGCGGTACTCCCGATGTGGATGAAAGCATATACGAGGCCGTTCGTGAAGAACTTGCCAGAGTAGATCTGACCCCGGGCATGAAATAAAAAATTATTTTTCTAAACAGGGATAGAGTTCTGTATTATTTTTAGGTATAATAAGGAGTCTCCGTATGTCAAACGAAAAATTCTATCTGGTAAAAGACGGCAGCAGCGTGTGCCGCTTTGTATATTCGGAATATCCGTATCCGTTTGATGTCTACAAAGATGTCACGCCGCCCGAGCCGGTGAAAAACATATCTTCCAAACTGTTCATTTATCTGAACAAAACACTGCTCTCCGGCATTTACCACACGACCGGCGCATGGCCGTCCATGATCACAGAAGACAGGGCAGGGGAGTTTTGTGGAAATAAGGTGTATGTCGGTCGCTGTTTTACCACAGATCTTTCCGGACTGGAGGAAGCGAACGCATACCAGTATGCTATCGTCCGCTGCGGGAATACCGTGACCACCCTCGCACATACCTATGGTGGTTATTATGCAGCTGCGGAGAAGATTCATGATTGTGTAAGATATTCGGAAGACAAAAAAGACGCATGGCTTGATGAAGATGCTTTCGGAATCTTCGACCGTGACCTGCCTCCGCTCCGCCATGCTTTCCCGAAGTTTACGATATCTTTTTACGGTTCCCCGTACAACCGTGCCCCTTTGGAGGATGAAAAAACCTTCCGGGGAATTGTAGATTTCGGAACGGATGAAGTGCCTCTCCATGCCAACTGGCACGATGCCAATGAAGTTGCTAGACTCCGTAACCTGATCGAACGGTTTTTTGCGGAAGGCATCACTACCCGCCTGTACGGTGCCGCACATCCCGGAGACTGTGACCCGCTGGAACATCCGGAGAAAGTGGAAGAATACGAAAACGAGATCCGCGGTCTGGTGGAAACCTTCGGAGATCTGGATGGGATTTCGCAGTGGGGCTATTGGGATGAGCCGGAAGCGTGGCATTTCAACCTCTGCTCCTTTGCACATGCCTGCTTCCGCAGATATGATCCGAAAAAACGTCCGGTATATATCAATCTCGGTCCCCGGGCACATTCCTTCGGTGTGCAGACTTTTTACAGTGAATTTTCACGTCTTGTTCACCCGGATTACTACTGTTTTGACCGGTATCCCTTCTTTATGACGGAAAAGGGAGCGGAAATGACCGACTTGTATTTTTATTCTAACTTTGAATTGCAGCGGGCATTTGCCATTGATGACGGTGTCGATCATGGTGCCATCCTTGCCGCAATCAAGGTTGGCGCAGATCCGGCGAGATCGGATATCACGCCTCATTTCATGCGCTGGCAAACCAATTTACTGGCGGCGTATGGCTGCCGGTATATAGAATATTATGTATATTATCATGTCCATAACTTCACAATCCTCGACGAAAACAATGACCCCACATGGCGCTGGGATCTGTGCAGAGAAACCACAAACTATCTGAAAGCCGTATTTTCTCTGCTGGACGATCATCGTTTGGATGCGGTATTCCATCTGCCGAAGCCGGATGGAACATACGATCTGGATGTGATTCCCTATTATGGCTGGCGTGGACTCGGTGAAATCGCAGGATGCGATGCAATTCTGAGCTTCTATGACGAAGGAATTCTTGTAGTGACAGACAAGCACGCTGATGAATTTGACGGCGGAGAACATGATATTCTGCTTACCGGATTTACCGGAACAGAATGGTTTGAACCGGAGAAGCGAGAATTTGTGCCCATCGGGGACTGTCCGGCTGCAGAAATGATGGCGGATGGATTAAAGGTACACCTGACACTGGCAAGTCAGTATATTTTCCGATGAACGTACGGACGGTATTTTGAGGGATACCGTACGAAGTAAGGTGAAAATGATTCAGGATTGGCTCGGTCACTCCGATATGGGAACTACGGCGAACCTCTACTCCCATCTCGACGCGAGCAGCAAGATCGCCGGTGCCGTCACCATCGGAAACGCTCTGGCACTCTCCGAGAATGAATAAGCTCAAAAACAAAGAAAAATGGGGCTGAAACGTACATTCCAGCCCCAAAATAACGCAGGGTGTGGGATTCGAACCCACGTGGGTTGCCCCAAACGGTTTTCAAGTTTTTTAGGGGGCTTCCCGAAATGTCCCTGACCGTCCCCGAAATGCACCGATTTTCCGCAAAAATGAGCCGTTTTCTGCGAGATAATGCACTTTTTGGGGAAAATTGCGAGAAAAGTGCGAGAAAAATACCCCGAATTTCAAAGACCTTCTGCACCGTCTTCCCGTACCGCTGTCGGTAAAACACAGAAAAGGAAGACGAAAATATGGCACAGAATGAACTGAAAAAAGAGCTTCAGCGGATGATGCAGAAGTGTCCGCAATGCCTGACTCCCCGCAAGATTTACCGATATACCCCTGTCTGAAAACCGTATCTATGAACTGATCCGCACCGGTGAGCTGCCGTCCTTCATTTATCAGGGAACCTATGTGGTAAACAAAGATGACGTGATCGAGTACCTGCTGAATCACAGCGATGATGACAGCCGCAGATACAAGGCGAAGTCAAAGGGGGACGGACATGGAGCGTGAACGCAGACGGAAGATGCTGGAGCGGATGCTGACAAAATGCCCGGACCGGCTGAAAACGACGGAAGTTCCGCAGTGGTTTCCGATCGGGAAGAATACCGTCTATCAGCTGATCGCAGACGGCAAACTCCGATCCCACCGGATGACTTACGGCTACGTTATCCTGAAAGAGGACTTCATCGAATATCTGCTGGACTCCTGTGATGAGTCTCACAGAAACTTCGGTGTACGACAGAAACGGGAGGATGTAATATGACTCCCGAAATGATCCGAGCCGAATATCCCGAAATCTTATCCTCCGAGCAGATACGACAGATTCTCGGTATCAGCAAACGGAAAGCAAGCTGGCTTCTGAACAACGGACACATCCCCTGTCAGATCAGTGAGAAAGAAACCCGCAAGTACAAAATTCAGCGTGAAGACCTGATTGCCTATCTGAATGACCGTGAGAAGTATCCGGAAAAGTACATGGTTCCGAAAGGTGCGTTTTCCACAGCCAAAACAGCGCAGCAGAAAGAAGAAGATTTTCCGATGGTACTGCCGCAGGATTTCCGGGAATGGCTGGAAGATGAGTGGTGTAACTTACCTGATGTCCTGACTGCTGACAAAATTGAGAAGCGGACGGGATACACGAAGAAAACGGTTCTACGATGGATGCGGACGAAACGGCTGAAATGTGTCGTGATGCCGCATGATCTGGTGACTACGAAGGAGTGGCTGGTAGAGTTCTACTGCGGTGCGGGGTATGAGCCGAGGTATATGTGCGAGAAGCATAAGAAGCTGGTGCGGCGGTATTTGAAGGAACATTGATAATGAAACGGTTGACTTGGTTATATACTAAAGTCAGCCGTTTTTCGTCTTTCGGATCTATATATACGCAAAAACACGAAATATTTGCGAAGTTCGATTGTTTTCCTCATGAAGCTGTGTTGATTTGAAGAACTGCGATCCCCAATATAACATGCTGGAACAGAAATACAGAAAAACTTCTTTCTCATGTGTTTTTTACGTTACTATTGCTTGACTCATAGTTCACTCCAAATACATATACTTTTTTACATCTTTAAGTTACATTAAAAAAATACATATAAGCGATTACCACTTGATATCAATCCTTCGTTCAGCCATACCTGGTCTGTTAAGAAAATTGGACGGATATGCAGTATAAAAATCCCTATGAAGACCTCTATACCGTTTTGTACCAGTTATTAAATAACAAGCATCAATTGCTCGTGTCACACCGGCATAGTGTAGATTAAGCATTTGCGTTTTTTCTTCATCATCTTCCCGGTCATCGGAAACAATGTATTGATAAAGATCCATATGGAAGACGATGTTAAACTCTAATCCCTTTGACTTGTGTAAAGTCAGTACATTTAACGTGAGTTCGATGAAATAAAAAGGTAAAAAAGAAGGGAAAACTCAGCAAAATCTG
>JBGVOJ010000409.1:0-3328 GCA_045126415.1 Eubacteriales bacterium
GCCCCCCCCCGAAATCCCCATTTTATTATATTCCGGAGGAGATTGAATTATGTTGAAGATCGGATGTCATTTGTCGACGGAGGGTGGGTATCTCTCGATGGGGGAACGGATTGCTTCCGTCGGCGGTGACACATTTCAGTATTTTACGAAGAATCCGAAAGGCGGAAACCGGAATTTCAAGAAGCCGGATCCGGAGGATGTCGAGGCTCTCCTCGTGTTCCTGACGGAACGCGGAATGACCATGCCGCTTGCGCATGCGCCGTATACGTACAACCCCTGTTCCGCGAACGAGGAAGTCCGCCGCTATTCCCGCGATTCCATGCACGACGAGCTACTCTTTCTGGAAGCTCTGCCCGGTTCGCTGTACAATTTCCATCCCGGCTGCCATACCGGTCAGGGCGTGGAAGCCGGCGTGAACTTCATCGCGGATATGCTCAACCACGTCCTCTGGGACGGCATGCAGACAACCGTCCTGCTTGAGACAATGGCGGGAAAAGGTACCGAACTCGGCCGCTCCTTTGAGGAACTGCGCCAGATTATCGACCGTGTGGATGAAGGTCTGCGCTGCAACGTCGGCGTATGCTTTGACACCTGCCACGTCAGCGACGCGGGATACGACATCATCGGCGACCTCGACGGCGTTCTCCGGGAATTTGACCGGATCGTCGGTATCGACCGCATCCGCGCGATCCACCTCAACGATTCCATGAACCCGCCCGCGTCCCGCAAGGACCGTCACGCGAAAATCGGCGAGGGACATATCGGTCTCTCCGCCATCACGAACATCATTAATCATCCGTACCTCCGTGACCTGCCGTTCTATCTCGAAACCCCGAATGAACTTGACGGCTACGGAAGGGAAATCGCTCTCCTGAAGGGCGTCTATACGGAAAACGAACAGAAATAAGGAGAGCCGAAATGGACGAAAAAGCACTTTTGGAAGCCATGATGCTGGATGAGGCCGACCTTGCCATGCTCGCGCCCGACCTCGCGAAGATTGCTTCCATGATCGAACGTGCCGCCGGAGTGACCGCAGACCTCAGTGCGGCCCCCGCAAAGCCCGACGCCGCATGGCTGCGGATCGTTCCGGAAGCCGATTCTGCGGCACAGCCGGAAAACGCGGACGTCGTCCGCGCACGGCATGAAATTACATTGAGCGGGATCACCGTTCCGGCAGACAAGCTGACGGTACCGCGTGTGGTCGGCGGAGGTGAAGCGTAAAATGAAAAACAACGATATTTTTTCTCTCACCGTCCGCGGCATCGCAAAGGCAGTACGGGAACGCGGGCTGTCCGCTTCCGACGTTCTGGAGGCCTATATCGCCTCCGTGGAAGCCAGTGACGCGGACATAGGCGCGTATATCACGAAAACATTTGACCTTGCCCGCGAACAGGCGCGCCGCACGGACGAACGCATCGCGGCAGGGGAGACCCCTGCACTCGGCGGCGTTCCGTTCGCCGTAAAGGACAATTTTGCGGCGGAAGGCGTTCCGATGACCTGTGCATCGGAGATTCTGCAGGGATTTGTACCGCCGTACAGCGCGGCGGCGTACGAACGATCCGTGGCGGCAGGGGGACTGCTGCTCGGCAAGACCAACCTCGACGAATTTGCGATGGGTTCAAGCTGCGAGAAGTCCGTGTACGGTCCGACGCGCAATCCGCTCGACCGTACGAAATCCCCGGGCGGATCGTCCGGCGGTTCTGCTGCGGCTGTGGCGGTTCCTTCGGCGGCGTGGGCACTCGGCTCCGATACCGGCGGATCGGCACGTCAGCCGGCGGCATTCTGCGGTGTCTGCGCGGTCAAGCCGACCTACGGGGCTGTGTCCCGCTACGGTCTGACCGAATTTGCCTCCTCGCTGGATACCGTCTGCCCGATCACACGGGACGTCACGGACAGCGCGTATGTTCTGGAAACTCTTGTAGGACGTGACCGCCGCGACATGACCACGCTCGACCTCGCGGGGACGAAGTACACCGAGGGGATTGAAGACGGCGTGCGCGGGCTGAAAATCGCGCTTGTGAACGGCTACGAAGCCTTTGCGGACGCGGATACCGTCCGGTGCGTACAGCGCACGGCGGACGTTCTGCGGAAACTCGGCGCGGACATCGTGACCGTGGACGTGCCGTACCTCGGGGAAGCGGTCGAAATTTACCTCACCGTTTCCGCTGCCGAAGCGTCGTCGAATCTGGCGCGGTACGACGGTATCCGCTACGGCAAAAAAGAAGACGGCGAGCAGGTTATTAATATAATGAAGAATTCGCGCAGCGGCGGCTTCGGTGACGAAGTCAAGCGGCGCATCCTCACGGGGACGTACGCGCTGACCTCCGTCCTTACGGGGGACTACTACCGCCGGATCAAGGCGGCGCAGGCGGAGGTCTGCCGCAGGATTTACGATTTGTTTGAAAAAATCGACATTCTGCTCATGCCGACCACCGGCGGACCGGCATTTGACTTGGGCAGTTTCAATGAAAATCCCACGGCGATGTACGGCAGTGACCGGTTCACCGTCATCGGGAATCTGACCGGCTGTCCGGCGATCAGTCTGCCGGCCGGCGGTGACGGACATCTTCCGGTTGGTGTGATGTTCATGGGAAACCGTCTGTCGGAAAAGACGCTGTACCGTGCAGCGTTCGCCGCGGAGTGCGAACTGAAAAATTTTGTGAAGGAGGAGACCGGAAATGTGTGACAAGTCTGTCCTTGATTACGAAGCGGTGATCGGTCTGGAAGTCCACGTGGAACTGAAGACCGGACGGAAGATTTTCTGTACCTGCCCCGCTTCTTTCGGTGCGGAGCCGAATACGCAGGTCTGTCCGACCTGTCTCGGGATGCCGGGCGCGCTTCCGGTACTCGACGAAACGGCAGTGGAATACGCCGTCCGCGCGGGGCTTGCGCTGAACTGCACGATCCAGCGGACGTCGTGGTTCGACCGCAAGAATTATTTCTACCCCGACCTGCCGAAGGGGTATCAGATCACCCAGAACGACTGTCCGATCTGCCTCGGCGGTTTTGTGCCGATCGAAACGGACGCGGGGAAGAAGCAGATCCGCCTGACCCGCATCCATATGGAAGAAGACGCCGGCAAGCTCATCCACCGCGGGGACGTCACCGAAATCGACTGCAACCGCTGCGGCGTGCCGCTGATCGAAATTGTCAGCGAACCGGATATGCGTACACCGGACGAAGCGAAGGCATACCTGAACTCGCTCCGCCGCATCCTGCTGTACATCGGCGTGTCCGACTGCAAAATGAACGAAGGCTCCCTCCGCTGCGACGTGAATGTGTCCGTTCGTCCGTTCGGAAGCGACGGATTCGGTACGAAATGCGAGAT
>JBGVOJ010000410.1:0-13308 GCA_045126415.1 Eubacteriales bacterium
AATTGATGACTGCCTGTTAACGAAAGGAGAACCTCATGTCCGCTTTTTTCCGCACCGACAACCGTGCCCTTCTTCCGCCGTACCATCCCGACAGCGAAGTCCGGCTGATTCCGTCGTCCGCGGACGGCCTGCTGCTGTCCCCCGACTGGACGGACGAACTCGTCCTCGTGGAAATCCATCCGGAAACCGCGACACGGGAAGGTACCCTCGCGTCCCTTGTCCCCGTTCTCGATCATCTTGCCGCGCTCGGTGTCAACGGCGTCTGGATCACGCCGATCTACGAAAAAGGTCCCGGCGGCAACGGCTACGGCAATCAGGGCCCGCATACCCTCGAACCCGCCGTCACCGGATGCACCGACGTGAATGAAGGCTGGCAGCGCGTCCGCGCCTTTGTGGACGAAGCGCACCGCCGGAACATCCGCGTTCTGCTCGACCTCATCACGTGGGGAACGATGAAAAATTCCGCCCTCCTCCGCGAACATCCGGACTGGTTCGACGGTGAAGCGTGGGGCGGTGCCGCGTTCAACTGGAAAAACGACGAATTCTGCGAATGGTTCATCCAAACCTGCGTGACAAACATTCTCGTTACAGGCGCGGACGGCTACCGCGCGGACTGCGAACCGATGTTTGCCGGTCACCGCATTTTCGCGGAGATCCGCCGCCGTCTGCTTGAACAAGACCGCAAAGTCCTCCTGATTGCCGAGGAATCGTCGGAACGCGGCGGCGCGTACGATTTCGAACAGGACGGCATCACGGGTTGGCTGGGGTGGTCAAGAGGCGAACAGTATCAGCACCCGAAGGCGTACTTCCTCGAAGGCTGGAACATCGTCGACTGCGTAAAGTCCGGAGAACTGCACGGCAGTGCGGCATCCCAGCGGGACGGCACCTCCGGTCAGGACAAATATTACACCTATTGTGTCTCAAACCACGATTTCCAGCGTTCGCTCGTGAACATGAACCGTCTGGTGATGGGATATCAGGCGATTTTTGCACCATACATTCCGCTGTGGTACCTCGGCTCGGAATTCGGTATGCGGGCGGAAAATCAGGTCATCTATTTTGTTCCCGTCGACTGGACGCTGCTTGAACGGAAAGAAAACCGCGCGTTCTTCGAAGACATCGCGAAATACCTCCGCATCCGCCGGACATACCCGGACATCTTCGCACACTGGCCGATGAATCACCGGAACACAAACATCCGCGCCGTCGATGCGGACACGGAGCTGCCGTCCTACGAACGATATACGGAAAACCGCAGCATCTTCGTGATCCCGAACGGCGGTGACTCCTCGAAAACATACACCGTCCGTACAGTCGTGCCGGAAACAGACATCACCCTGACCGACCTGTCCACCGGTCAGCCCCACCCCTTCTCCCGTGATGGCGATACGATCACCTTCCGTGCCGACGCGGAAAGTGCTGGAATCGGAGTATTTTTGCTTGAAAAAGAGATAAAATAAAAAATCAAAAAAATTCGAAAAAACTTTCAAAAAGGTATTGACAAAGCCAAACCGGTGTGGTATAATAACAACGTCCTCGAGAGAGCGGGTAAAAAACAACAAAGAACCGCAGGAAAGGGACGAGAAAATTGTATAAAATGCTGGTGTGGCTCAATGGCAGAGCAGCTGATTTGTAATCAGCAGGTTGTTGGTTCGACTCCGATCACCAGCTCCAGGGGGAATTCCCGAGTGGCCAAAGGGGACAGACTGTAAATCTGCTGGCACCGCCTTCGGTGGTTCGAATCCACCTTCCCCCATCCGAAATGAGTGACCGTTAAAACGTAAGTTTTAGCGGTTTTTTGTTGCGTTTTTGAGGTTTTTCGGCAATGCAGACCACATCGGAAATTCTGATAAAATCGGCACGTCTAACCGCTGTCTAACGCAAAATATTCTTCAAGGGTTCGGACAGCCTTTGTTTGCTGTTGGAATACACATGAGAATAAATATTTGCGGTCGTGCTGTAACTGCTATGCCCTGCCCATTCCCGAAGTTCTTTCATGCTTGCACCGTTTTCCAGTAACAAACTGATATTGGACCGGCGAAATTCATGAGGTTTGAGTCGTTTCTCTCTTTACACAATTTCTAAAAATTTCGTGAAACATATTCCAAGGAAATAATATCACCGTCGTACAATCACAGATGAAATCATCCCATCTGTGATTGTACGACGGTTCTTTTTTCGTAATGCCTGTATTGCTTTCAGAGGAAGCTGTTTTTGCTGTTTCTTCGTAATACAAACTCCATATTCGCAGCCGGATTACTTTTCAATCGTTCGGTCCTGACCGCATATTTCAGAGCTTTGCTGATATTCGCATGATAGTGATGGATAGCGTTCTCCGATACTCCGCATTGTTCCACCCTGAAATTATAGAACTCCTGAATCTGATAGGTCTTCAAGCCGGACAGTGAAATTTTATGTTCCTCGAAATAAGGACAGCTTCTCACACAGCTGAGATATATTTTGCCCATATGTCCTTGACTTCCGCCAGCCCGTTCATGGCTTCATCCTTTCTTTAATACAAAGGTTTCTGCCGCCTGATTTTCGTCTGAAAATTCACGATGATACCATTCCAGAAATTCGTCGTGCATTTCTTCACCACGCCGACGTGCTTTCACGGCATCTTCAATCTCCGCATACGAACCCAGATAGGATTACTTACAGTGCCTTCGACAGTTTCTTCGGAAACTGTACCATCAGCATTCAATACTTTAATTTTAACAGTTGCATCAATTCGGAAGTCAAGGTGATAGTATCTATTACCAACCGACGAGTCTTCCAAGGTCACCGCGTCACCTTCCGCCAGATAAGTCTCCGGCATAGGTGCGTTGATGTACTTCACATATTCATGTTCGTTTCCTCCATAACAGTAATACCGTATATATTGTACCCGCCGATAGAAAAGAAACCGTGACCACATCATGTTTTTTCATCCCAAAATGAGTGATATATCACTATTACAACATATAATCGCATGTTAGCGATATACCACTAACATGCTGATGGATAATATTGTATCATTATGTTAGTGATACATCGACATTACTGGAAAGTTGTATGATTTCTTCTTCATACTCTTCCATGTGTCTATATTCTCTGGGCATAACAAAACCTCCTATGGTAGTTCTTTTATTCTACCATAGGAGGCTCTTTTTGTCACTGTCCGTTTTTACTGGATCGGTTCATTCTCGAATAGTGCCTTATTTTATGTTTTTAACCTGTTTTCACCGCAGTATGTTTTTCCGCATTCCGGGACATTGCTTTTCTAATCAGCAAATCCTTCAACTGGTTTCGGTGATTGTTCGATTACTGCGTGAAGTGTTTGAACGTATCTCTTCTCGTTACGCTCCATATTTGAAATCTTTTTAATATAAATGCCATTAATTCAACTGAAACAGATTTTCTAAAATTAATTCCATTAAAATAGTGCGGTAATTACCGTCGATCTTCTAACAGCCTTTCTAACAGATTCGTTGTGAAATATCCGGCAAAGCCGGATGTAAAAATCATGCGCGGAGCACATTTCAGATTTTCCAAAGGAAAATATTTCACTGAAAAACATCAAAAGGGGGAACTCACGGAGTTCCCCCTGATTTTTTCTATCTCCACCGGCGCAGACGCCGTTCACGGATACTGGCTTTGATGAAAACGTACGCGATCGACAGAACCACTGCGGATACCACCGTCGCCCGGAAGAAACGGCTTCCCGTGAATTCCCCGACGCGGTCGAGGAAATACAGGAATTCACTCCGCGTGATGCTGGACGTCGTGATCAGCGCGCAGCTTCCGAGGATTTCATCCCCGTAAATGACCGTGATCGTCCCCGCCTCCTGTCCTGCCTCCACCGGCGCGTCCATGGCGTCTTCGTATGTATTGTAGCTGTAGCGGATGTCCCGTTCCAGATTCACCGACGCGGGCAGATAGACCGAGATCTCCCGCTCCGGCACCAGCGTCACGTAGTCGAGCGTCGATGACAGATTCACGTCAATCTCGCAGATCATCTGCGACGTCGACAGCACCGTCTCGTAGCCGTAGGATGCGAACGCCCAGTCCAGCATCCGTTCGGCGTTGATGTAGTTGTAATAGGTCTCGTCTTCCCCGTCCGCACCGAGCACCACCGCCAGATACGTCAGGTTGTCTTCCGCATCCTCCGCCACTGCGCACAGAGCGTAGCCGCCCTGCTGGGTCGCGCCCGCGTTCATCCCGACCGCACCGCTGTAGTAATAGTCCACGCTGTAGTACTTCGAAATCATGCAGTTGCGGTTATAAATGTTCCGGAAATCACACCGGTTCGTCGCTTCCATGACGTATTTCGGCGTCGACGTGATCTCAATGAACCCCGGAATGTGATACGCATACTTCGCGATGGTTCCCGTGTCGCGCGCAGTCGTCACCATCGCGGAATTGTGCATCCCCGTCGGGTTGGTGTAGTACGTATTGTACGCTCCCAGTTCAACAGCTTTGTCATTCATGAGGTTGACAAATTCCTCCGTACTGCCGGCACAGGCATGGGCAAGGATGATTGCCGCGTCGTTCGCGGAATTGATGAGCATACAGTTCAGCATCTGCTCAACCGTCACGATCTCCCCTTCGTAGAACCCGATCTTGTTCCCCGACACCTCGTTCAGCATCGCGGAGGTCACGGTGATTTTCGAAGCGAGCTTTCCCTCGAAAGTTTCGAACGCAACGATCGCGGTCATGAGCTTGACCGTCGACGCCGGATACACACGTTCCTCGGGATCATATTCAAACAAAACCTGATCGTTTTCAAAATTATACAGGAAGGCTCCCTCCAGACGTTCGACTTCCGGACCGGGCATTTCCTCCGGTTCGCTGTCGAAAAGCTCCTCTTCGGAAGGTTCGGCCGCACCGACACCCTCCCCGGCATCCGCGCGCGCAGCAAAAACCGGCAGGATCAGTGCCGGCAGAAGCAGGAGAAGCGTCATGGCGAGAGCAGCCAATTTGGGGTAGAGCGAAGATTTTGTCATCATTATATTATACCGAATATCAATATAAAATCCTGTATTTTTAAATTCGTCCGGCGAGGCTTTCCCTTGCACGTTCGCCGTCGCGTTCGATCTGTTCCGCGAGTTCTTCCACGGAAGCGAATTTCCGCTCGCCGCGCAGATGTTCGCAGAAGCTCGTCCGGACGGACAGGTCGTACAGGTCGCCGGAATAGTCGAAAATGTAGGTTTCCAGCGTCACGTCGTTTTTGTCGCGGTTGACCGTCGGGCGGCTGCCGATGTTGCAGACACCGCCGCGCACCTGCGGCACGCCGTTTTTGTCCGTGAATTCGACGATGCAGCTGTAAACGCCGCGGGACGGCGAAATCCGTCCGCGCGGAATAATCTGATTGATGGTGGGGTGTCCGATGGTACGGCCGATCTGATGTCCGTGCACCACCGGAAGAGTCAGGGAATACGGACGTCCGAGAAGTTCCGCCGCTTGGTCCACACGTCCTTCCGCGATCAGTGAACGGATCGCCGTGGAGGACACGGGAGCCCCGTTTATCTCAAAATGCGGAACGACTGTGCAGACGATTCCCGACTCCTCCGCGAACCGGCAGAGATCGTCCGACGACCACGCGGCACGGCGCCCGAAGCGGAAATTGTACCCGCAGACCACCGCCGACGGATGATACCGCCGGAGAATGACGTCGTCAAAAAAAGTGCGTCCGTCGAGATCTTTCAAAGCATCGAAATCCTCGAATACGGCGTAATCCACCCCGTACTCATGCAGGAGTGTGCATTTTTCCGCATTGTCCGTCAGAATATCCCCTTTGGGAAGACGCGCGAACATCCACGCGGCCACAGCTTTTCTTTCATCGCCTTCATCGCCAACGGACGCCTGTTCTGCGGCGCAGTCAATGAGTGCGCGGTGTCCGAGGTGAACGCCGTCGAAATAGCCGAGCAGAAAAACCGCACCGGAGGAGAAGGGCACACCGGAAACCGTTTCTCCGGTGGAGCAATTGATGATTTGCATATGTTTTTCCAGATTTTATCGAGAGAATGTCAAAATACTTTCAGAGCAAATACGGGGCAGACCTTGGTGCAGTAGCCGCAGCGGACGCATTTCGTATCGTCCGGAACCGCACGGTATCGGGTTTCCGGCGACGTGCTTCCGCTTTCCGTGAGAAAATCCGACGTAAAGTCATACGCGGAAGTTTCCCCGTCCTCTTCGCGAACTTCCTCCAGACGAAGCGCACCCGACGCACAGCGTTCCACACAGGCGCCGCATCCTTCGCAGTATTCCTCAACGTGAAGCGTCCGGTGCTTTGCCGCCAGACGGATCCGGTCGTCCTCGCTGAACGAACCGGTCTCCAGAAACCGCAGATTCGCATCCACTTCTTCAAAGGACTGCATCCCTACGGCAGCCGCGTCAATGAACGGCTTTTCCAGCACAAACCGGAGCGCGTCCTCCGCTGAACCGCAGAGATGACCGCCGCCGAGGGCTTTCATCGCGAAAACACCGATCCCCATCGCGTGTGCCTGTGTGAGCACTTCCGCCATATCGGCTTCCGAACCGTCCGCAATACCGATACCCGCCATATTGTACAGCGGATGGCATACGTCGACAGGCATGCCCATGTCCTTCAGCTTCATCAGACCGCGCACGGCCGCCGTATGGTGCATGGACGCACCGACGGCGCGGATAATCCCGCGTTCACGGCATTCAAAGAGGTACTCAAGTGCTTCCATGTGCCCGCGCAGGGTGTCAATGCTCTCCTGTTCGTGGAGCATGAAAATATCGATCACGTCGCGGTCGAGGGCACGTCTGGCTTCTTCGACGGCTTCCTCGGCGAGTTCCCGGGAATACGCGTAAGTTTTCGTGGAGACAACAATGTCCTCCGGTCTGCGGCAGCGCCTGAGAGCAGCACGGAGGAGGTCGTAATTTTCATAATACTGAGCGGTGTCGGTGAAATTGATGCCGGAGTCAAACGCGTACGCCAGAACGGCGGCGGCTTCGTCGGCAGGCAGCGCGGCCTGCATTTTCGAAACCGTCAGCGATCCTATGGCGATTTTTGACACCTCCGGCAAGCGATCCGACAGATGCGCGGTGATCACAGGCCGAGATACTCCTTGAGCATCGCGGAGAGCAGTTCGTAACGGTCGATCCGGCGAACCATACTTCTCGCATTCTTGTAGTTGGTGATATACGTCGGTTCTTCGGTCAGGATATATTCCACGATCTGGTCGATCGGGTTGTAGCCGCGTTCACTGAGTGCTTCATAGACGTTTCTGAGCAGCACTTTGCGCTGTGCGTCACGGTCTTCTTCATGAATCGAGAACGTAATCGTCTTGTCCATGTCGTTGTTCTTCATGTTCATGGTTTTACCTCCAAAGGGATTTTATTTTATATAAATTAATTCTGCTGTTTGCTATCAATACAGCGGGTACTTTTCGCAAAGCTTGGTCACTTCCGCACGGACATATTCCTTGGTGCCTTCGAAATCCTTTGCAACACAGCCGATGAGATGTGCGAGAACCTTCATGTCTTCTTCCACGAGACCGCGGCTGGTGACGGCAGGAGTACCGATGCGCACACCGCTGGTGATGAACGGAGACTGCGGGTCGTTCGGGATGGCGTTCTTGTTGACAGTGATGTACACTTCGTCGAGACGATGTTCGAATTCCTTGCCGGTGACGTCGAACGGACGGAGGTCACAGAGCATGAGGTGGTTGTCGGTACCGCCGGAAACGAGGTTGAAGCCTTCCGCGAGAAGACCTTCCGCGAGAGCGGCCGCGTTCTTCACGATCTGTTCCTGGTATGCCTTGAATTCGGGGGTGAGCGCTTCGCCGAAGGAAACCGCCTTTGCCGCGATGATGTGCATCAGCGGACCGCCCTGGGAACCCGGGAAAATCGCCTTGTCGATTGCCTTGGCAAGTTCTTCACGGCACATGATCATGCCGCCGCGCGGACCGCGAAGGGTCTTGTGGGTCGTGGTGGTAACAACGTCGGCGTAAGGTACCGGAGACGGATGCTGACCTGCGGCAACGAGACCGGCGATGTGCGCCATATCTACCATAAAATACGCACCGACGGACTTGGCAATGCCGGAAATGCGTTCGAAATCAATAATTCTCGGATACGCGGATGCACCGGCAACGATCAGCTTCGGCTTGTGTTCGTTTGCGAGACGTTCGAGTTCTTCGTAATCGAGAATACCGTTGTCGTCCACGCCGTAGGGAATGAAGTTGTAGTTCTTGCCCGACATATTGACGGGGCTGCCGTGGGTGAGGTGACCGCCGCAGGCAAGGCTCATGCCGAGAACGGTGTCACCGGTTTCGAGGAGCGCGAAGTAAACGGCGAGGTTCGCCTGTGCGCCGCTGTGGGGCTGGACGTTCACGTGTTCCGCACCGAACAGCTTCTTTGCACGTTCGATGGCGATATTTTCCGCCTTATCGACCACATAGCATCCGCCGTAGTAACGCTTTGCAGGATAACCTTCCGCGTACTTATTGGTAAGCGGGCTGCCCATGGCAAGCATAACGGCTTCGGAGACCACGTTTTCGGACGCGATCAGTTCAAGACCGCCGCGCTGGCGGGCGAGTTCTTCGGCGACGACGGCACCGATTTCGGGATCGTACGCACCGAGGGTATCGACCATAGTATTGACATTCACTGCGACGTTCTTATTCATAGTTACAGACATTTTGTAATTCCTCCGTGATTTCTGGCTATGCGGAAATAAAAAAACTTCCCACAATATTATTATATCAGCAAATTGTTGAAATTGCAATAGTAAGGAAGAAAAATGACCTGACGGTCATTTTTCAATTTTATGTCCCTGCGCGGGACGGCGCCTAAGAGGACCGGTCGCGGTCCTCTTAGGAATCTCCACGACCAAGGGGGTTCCCCCTTGGATTCTCCTGTGTTCGGGGGGCTCGGCCTCAGGGCCTCAGACAGACAGCGGTTTTCATGCGGCAGATCGTTCGGAAAAGACAAGGTCTGGGTGCAGATTTGTCCAAAGCGTTTGTTCACTACAAACACCCGGAGCGAATACCGTCACCCTTTCGCCCGCGGTTAGCCCAATAAAAAACGTGCGATTTTCGATCATTATATCTATGAACGAGCGGTCAGTTTTCCGCATTTGATCAGCCAAACTCCACCTTTATAGGGCGGGGTGATTCACAAGAGGGCTTCGCCGGAGACACGAAGTGTCTCCACAAGTCCTCTTGTGCGCCCGCCGCGTAGGCGATAAAATTTGAAAAACGCCCATCGGGCGTTTTTCTTCCTTCTAATCCAAACGTAAAGTTTGGTATTCTATATCGCCTTCGGCAGAAGAATCGAAATCAGCGTCCCGTGATCCGTCTCTTTCCGTGTGGATTCCACCGGAATCCCGCTTTTCTTGATAATGTCGACCGCATGGTCGATCGAATTGTAGAAAATGCGGATGTCCTTGATGATCAGCTTGTGCCGCTGCTCACTCTTCGGCGGCTTGCTCCGGATCTCCGCCGCACGGGACTCCGCGCAGAGCAGCGATTCAATGTACTCCTCCGCCGCCGCGACGTTCATCCCGCGTTCGATGAATACTTCCATTACCCGCAGACGTTCCTCCGGCTCCGACAACCGCAGCAATGCCCGCGCATGCCGCTCCGTCAGACCGTTTTTCAGAATGCGTTCGCGTTCCTCCTTCGAAAAACGCAGCAGACGCAGTTTGTTCGCGATGTACGACTGGCTTACCGCCAGACGCCGTGCGCACTGTTCCTGCGTCATCCCCGACAGCTCGATCAGGGACGCAATCGCCGTTGCTTCCTCGAAAATATTCAGGTCTTCCCTGTGCAGATTCTCAATGATCGCGATCACCGCCGCATCCACTTCGTTCGCTTCAATCGAGACGCATGGGACGGTGTCCAGTCCCGCCATTTCCGCCGCGCGCAGACGGCGTTCCCCCGCTACCAGATGAAAGACCGGTACGTCGCTTGCCGGAACAACGTCCTTCCGTACAAGCAGCGGCTCGAGAATCCCGTGTTCCCGGATGCTTTCCGACAGCGCACGCAGGCTTTCGTCGTACGCCACCTGCCGGATCCGTCCGTCCGGAACGACGATATCCTGTACGTCCACCTCGCGGATGACCTTCGTGATTTCTTTCAGCTTTCCCCAGAACATAGTTTTTGTACCTCCTGTGATTTGAATGTGTGAAATAGTTGAGTCTGTCGTTCTTGAATTGTGCTCCTATTATACCACCCCGCCGGAAATAAACCTGTCTCAATCCGCTGTACTATTTTTGAATGTACTGGGGGATAAAGAAAAAACTCACGGACGAATGGTGGGTTCGCCGTGAGTTTATGACTTGCCGTCGGGAAATGCGGAGGCGCATCAACCGAGGGGTTGTTTCGTGATTTCCGCGTATCTGCGGGGGAATTTTTCGGGTGTATCGGAGATTTTGCGGTAAAAGATCACGCATCTCTGGTCGCCGCCGGGAATTTCGTAGTCGATTTTCGCTTCCTTTGTCATTCCGAGGAGGGGAGCCGCCGCGTCGCCGTGGAGCATTTCCTCGTCCGCGTGGGACTTCAGTGCCGCGAAAACGCCGCCCTTTTTGACAAGCGGTGCGCACAGTTCCATCAGAACCGGCAGGTTCGCGACCGCACGGGCGGTCACAAGATCGAATTTTCCGCGATATTCCCGATTTCCGGCTTTGCCGAACTCTTCCGCACGTCCGGCGATCGCCGTGACATTCGTTAAACCGACGTACTTCGCCGCCGCGTTGATGTGGGAAATTTTCTTCGCCGTGGAATCAATGCCGACGAGTTTTGCGGACGGTTCGATTTTTGCAAGTCCCGCCGCCATCGGGAGAAGCGGGAAGCCCGCACCCGTGCCGATGTCCGCGAGTTTTGCGGGAACGCCGACGTTGTCGATGATGAGCGACAGCGGGATCAGCGAGTCGATCAGGTGCTTGCGGATAATTTCCGCCGGCTCCGTGATGGAGGTCAGATTGAATTTTTTCGCGTCGTCGATGAGGGAGTCCGCGATGAGGTACAGGCGGCGCACGGTGTCCGCGTCGGTCAGCTCGTCGTGGATGCTGCCGTAGTCGACAAACCGTACCTGCTCGTCGTACAGGGCGGCGAAGGATTCGTAGGTGAGATCAGACATGGTGATGTGTTTTCGCGGGGAAAAACTTTTTGAGAAAAGTTTTTCCCCGCACCCCTTTTCAAAAACTTTTATACTGGATACGGGATGATGTTGGGTGCGGATCGATCGGAAACTTTGTACTTTTCCACAGGATGTTCGGAGTGCTTTTTCAAAAAACTTAGATCGGAGCAAAACGACAAAATACGCGCACTTTTTCATCAAATCTGCACTGTACCTTGCTTTTTCATTCGTCTGAAAGTTTTTGAAGAGGGGTTTGGGGAGGAACTTTTTTCAAAAAGTTCCTCCCCAGGAAACACCCTCACTCCCAGAAAATCTCGAAGTACATATCTTCGATGTTTTCCACAGGATCGTTTTCGTGATTTTCCACGATGACCGGCGTATGGGCGAGGTCTTCGAGGAACTGGCCGAGCGTTTCCGCCGAACCGGGCTTCGCGATGGCGCCGATGCACTCCTGCATCGCCTGCAGCCGGACGTCCGACATCAGGAGCTGGTAGATACATTCGTCGATCGGGCAGGTTTTGGAGGTTGCCAGTGCGCAGCCGTTGTTGAGGAGAAATTCCGCGTTGCGTTCCTCCTGCCCCGGGATTGGGTTGGCGATGATCATCGGCAGACGTTTCGCGAGAGCTTCGCTGGTGGTGAGTCCGCCGGGCTTGGTGATGATGCAGTCGGAAGCATCCATCATCTGCGGGATCGTCTTCACGAAGCCCGTGACGAGCATTTTATGCCGCGCGGTTTTCGCGATTTCGTCGATTTCCGCTTTCATTTCGGCGTTGTTTCCGCAGACGACGATGAGCTGGAAATCACGGTCGACGTCGAGGGCGTCGATTTTCCGGACGTTTTCCGCCATGTTGCCGTAGCCCATCGAACCGCCCATGATGAGGAACGTCGTGAGATTTTCGTCGATGCCGAGGAAGCGGCGCGCGTCCGGCTTGGACATGGTATCGCTGAATTTCGGATTGATCGGGATGCCGAACGGGAGAATCTGGTCGTCGCGGAATCCCTTCCGGTGCGCCTGCGGGAGAAGCAGCCGGTCGGGAACGACGACGTAATCGTTTACGGTACAGTCTTCCCAGTAGGGATGGAAGGTGAAGTCGGTGAGGATTCCCACGGTACGTACGTCGATCATGCGTTTTTTCTTCATGATGTCAAGCATGATTCCCGGGAACGGGTGCGTGAAAATGATGGCGTCGTAGTGATCCGTGCGGATGAAATCGGCAAGTTCCCCTGCCGCGACCTGCTTGATGAGGCTGGCGGGGGTGTATTCCCATTCGGTTGAGCGGCGTTTTTCCGCGAACCGGTAGCCCACTTTCCAGGCATATTTGGCTTTTTCCGTGACGAGGAGGTAGCCTTCGGAGATGAATTTCGCAAATTCGGGTGAAATGTAGTCGAAGGTATCGAGAATGAGGCAGTCGGCGCCGCGTCTTTCCAGCTCCGACTGAATGGCGCGCGCGGTGGAGTTGTGTCCTTCGCCGGCGGTGACTGAGAGGATGAGAAAATTCATGATGTGTATTTTTCTTGGGGGAAACTTTTTTTCGAAAAAGTTTTCCCCAAACCCCTTTCAAAAAAACTTCAGTCTGGGAAAGAATATGGATGAGTTTTATTTCTTAGGATTCCCTTTCGGGGGTGTTTTTTTCTTCTTTTTGTCCATGCCGAAGCCGATTTTTCCGATTTTTCTGCCGATCTCGAAGTATTCGCCGTGGGCGAACGTACAGAGATTCGCGCGGTCGAGACGGAGGTGTCCGTCTTTATCAAGCAGGGTTTCGTCCACGGTGACCTGCACGACGTCCGCGAGGAACATATCGTGCGAGCCCTGCGGGAGAATATCGGTGACGCGGCATTCGAGCGCCAGCGGTGACTGCTCAAGCGTCGGGCAGGCGACCACGGAGGACGGCGTGAGCGTCAGCCCGGTCTTCGCGAATTTGTCGACGCATCGTCCGGTGACGGTGCCGACGTAGTCGCAGGTTTTTGCAAGCGCGGCAGGCGTCAGATTCAGCACAAATTCCCGGCTGTCGCGGATGAGCGCGTATGAGTGGCGGGTCGGACGGATGGAAACGTAAACGCGCGGCGGGTGGGTCGAGACGATCCCGCACCACGCGGCGGTGAAAACATTGGCGTGTCCGTCATGTTCACAGGTAACCATGACGGCGGGCAGCGGCGCAAGCAGTGCCGAGCCTTTCCAGGAGATTCTGGGCATTTGAGAAATTTCTTGGGGAAAAC
>JBGVOJ010000411.1:0-1017 GCA_045126415.1 Eubacteriales bacterium
GCGGACGGAGAACACTATGAACTGACCTACACCGTTTACGAAGGATGAAATCCCACAGCAGCATCAAAAGCATGATCGTCTTCGCGATGCTCGGCGCGCTGATGTTTGCCGCCAAGGTCGCATTCGAAGCTCTGCCGAACATCCATCCGGTTGCCATGCTGATCATGACCTATACAGTGGCTTACCGTGCGAAAGCACTCATTCCGCTGTACCTGTTCGTCATCCTGTTCGGAACCCTCTACGGCTTCTCGATCTGGTGGCTGCCGTATCTGTACATCTGGCTGGTTCCATGGGCATTGACGATGCTCCTGCCGAAGAAGATGTCTCCGAAAATTGCAGCAGTTGTCTATCCGCTCGTCTGCGGATTCTGCGGACTGACGTACGGGTTCTTCTACGCTCCGGCACAGGCAATCCTGTTCCATTATGATTTTCCGACCATGTGCAAGTGGATCCTCGCGGGTCTGCCGTTTGACGCTCTGCACGGTCTCGGAAACATCGGCATGGGTCTGCTCGTGCTCCCTCTCTCGGAACTGCTGAAAAAGCTGAACCGGACCGCCAATTTATAAAAAAATCAGAATCGCTTTGTGACGGAACGATGTCACAGAGCGGTTCTTTTTTGTCTGCAGCGTTGACCTTGAGAATGGTTTGTGTTATAATGGGTTATCAGAAAATTATGTGAATTTTTGGAGGTTTTTATGGATTCCAGTGTTTATCAGTGGGAGATCGTGAAGAAACTGAGCTTCTGCCGTCCGGCAGGGTCGCCGGAATGTGAACGTGCAGCGGACATCATCGCGGACGAAGTGCGTGCGCTCGGCGGTGAGGTGACATTTGAACCGTTCAGCTTTCCGTCCCTGAAAATCGACCGCGCGGTACTCCGTGTGACGGAACCTTATCAGAAGGAATATGAAGCGGTCGGCGTCGGTTTTTCCGGTGAAATCGAAGGAGACTTCTCCTTCCGCTATGTTGAGCGTGCGACTGAATTCGATCTGGACGGCGTTGACGGCGGATTTGTCATGA
>JBGVOJ010000412.1:0-14087 GCA_045126415.1 Eubacteriales bacterium
GGGCAGTCAGCAGCGTTCTTTTCAGCATAGATCTTGAGGGTCTTGCCGTCTACAGTGATGGTACCAGCTTCGTCGTCAGCTTCAACGGTGTGACCGTCGTAACGACCCTGAGCGGTGTCATACTTCAGAAGGTGAGCGAGCATCTTGGGGCTGGTGAGGTCGTTGATAGCAACAACTTCGTAGCCTTCAGCGCCGAACATCTGGCGGAAAGCGAGACGACCGATACGACCGAAACCGTTAATAGCAACTTTTACAGACATTTTGAGTTTCCTCCAACTATATATTATTATTACTTGGGTAGCGTAACATGATGAGGTGCGGGATTTCCCGTCCCTCGAGTATATATTTTATACTATTTTCCGTAAATATACAATAGTTTTTGCGAAGTTTATGAAAAATTTACCGTTTCCATAAATTTTATCGGCGGGACAGGGATATTTCGTGCGAAATGTCAAAGGGGAAATGATCTTAGGAATCAAGAGAAGTTTCGAGCAATGTTTCTATACTAACATTCAATACTTTTGACAGAGCGACCAGCTCGATGTCAGTAACGAAACGTTTTCCGGCTTCAATTCTTTGAATTGCATTTTTATCAACATCTAAACCATACAACTGTAACTTATCAGCGAGTGCGCGTTGAGAAAGTTTCAGAGAAGTACGGATTTGTCCGATATTTTTACCACATAAATTATTTCTGCCGTCTTGTGTTTTATTGATGAACATTTTTCTATCCTTTTTGACATTTAGTGCTTGACACTTTAATAATATAGTGGTATAATACAAACAAGATGACATTCAGTGAGTGTCAAAATCGGATAAGTAGGAGTTATAAGAATGGAAAACAGAGAACAACTTATAGCGGATTTGGAAACAAGCAAGCGGTTTATTCTTAAAATTAAAGCAATGAATCAGCAAATAAAAGAAGATGAGACACAGTTAAGAATATATGAAGGATGTTATAACAGTGCCAAAAATGCAGAATTTTCATGGGGAATGACTATCCTTATAGCAATAGGGATATCTATAGTATCGGTTATTGCTATTGGGATTATTGAAATAATTCTTGAAGTGGTATGTAAAATTATGCCGTTTTATGCAATGTTACGTAGCGAAATATTTTATGTGATTTATGGTATCATATCTGTCATAATATCTTTTATCTACAATAAAAAATTTACAGAAAGCACAAAATCCAGTGAAGAAACTTTCAAGTCGATGTATGAGAGTGGTATTACAAAACATAATAAACTTCTTGTTGAACTTAATGAAATGATGTGTTCACCCGCTGGAGAATTGGCGAAATCTTTAATCCCACCGGATTATTTTTATCCGACTGCGATTGATAAATTCATATATTTTATCAAGAATGGTCATGCTGACAATATGAAGGAGGCGGTCAAAGAGTATGATGAACATCTCCATAGACAGGTTCTTGAAGAAGAAGCGAGAAAAGCTACTGCCAATAGTGAAGTAGCTGCTGCCGCTGCTGTTACTTCTGCACAAAAATCCAAGGAAATTGCTGAGAAACAAGAAACCATTGAATTCTGGACGATGTATAACGCATACTTAACGGAAAAGATTATTAATAAACACTGAGTATATTTTTGAGGAAAATAGAAAAACGTGGAGCTTGTATTGAAAAGTTCCACGTTTTTTTCTATTCTGTTTCTTCCGGAAATCTCTTGCAATTTTCTTATGGATATAGTACAATATCCTTAACAAAAATTCATTCCAAAGGAGAACCAACCATGATCGAAAAACTTGGTCTTCAGCTTTACACCATCCGCAATACGATGGATACCGCGGAAAACATCCGCGAGAGCTTCCGTAAAATGAAGGCTCTCGGCTATACTGTCGGTCAGACTGCCGGCTGTGCAATCCCGTACGAAGAATTCGGGAAGATCGCTGCCGAAGAAGGCATTGAAATCTGCGGTACGCACGACGATTTCGGCCTGATGGTCAACGATCCCGAAAAGGCAATGGCAAATCACCGCGCCCTCGGCACTACCAATATGGGTATCGGCGGCTTCGGTGCGGAAAGCATCGAAGCGGTTGAACGCTTCATCGAACAGGCGAACACCGTAGCGAACAACGTTTATAAGTACGGCTTCAAGTTCACCTACCACAACCACAGCCACGAATTCCGCCGCTTTGAAAACGGCAAGACCGCGATGGATATGCTCGTCGAAGGTCTCGATCCCGAAAAGACCTCCTTCGTCCTCGATACTTACTGGGTACAGCACGGCGGCGGCGATGTCCGTCACTGGATCGAAAAGCTCGCAGGACGTATCGACATCCTTCACCTCAAGGAAATGGGCAGAAACAACAACGGTCCGTTCATCACCGAAATCGGCAACGGCAACATCTGGTGGGAAGGCGTTCTCGAAACCGCCGAAAAGGCAGGCGTCAAGTATTACGTCGTCGAACAGGACAGCTGGCCGGGAGATCCCTTCGACTCCATCGCTCAGTCCGCAGCTTACATGAAAAAGTTTATCAAGTAAAGGTTATCGGGGAGAAACTTTTTGAAAAAAGTTTCTCCCCGAACCCCTTTTCAAAAACTTTCAGACAAAAAAGAATATGGGGGATTGACTTATGACCCAAAAAGATATACAGATCGTCCGTGAACTGGCGAAGCAGTACATGGAAATGGCGACTTCCGAGAAACAGCGGAAGATGAATCAGCGGATGAAGGACACAAACGACCTCAAGATCGTCCGTCCGCCTCTCCTGATCGACGAAATTCCGTGGTATCAGATGAACATCGGCGACGAGCTGAACTGTCAGTGTGAAGACGGACGCGCCAGAGGGGTGGAATACTCCTTCCGCGTTGCTCTGTACCGCTGGAAGCATTTCCGTGCGGACACGCTGTTCGAACCGTTCTGGCGCGTGCGGATGTCGTATGATTCCACCGGAAACGGACTTGCCCGGAAAGAAAACATTCTGCGTACCGACGAGTACAACAACATTGTTTCCCATGATTATTACGATGTTCTGGAAAATGAAGAAGACTTCGACCGTATGTTCCACATGCCGGAATTCACGCTCCGTCCCGACCGTGATGAAGCAAACATGAATTTCTACACCGATCTTCTCGGCGATACAATGCCCGTGAAGCTCTGCGGCCACGATTATCTGTACTATCCGCCGTGGGACGATATCGCGATGCTGCGCGGCGTGGAACCGATTCTGCTCGATATGTATGACCGTCCGGAGTATCTGCACAAGATCATGCGGTGTCTCACCGACGCGACGGCGGCACGTCTTGACTTCATCGAACAGAATTCCCATGTTGACCCGACGTCCTGCAATCTCCACTGCACGCCCGGCTATGTTTCCGGTCTGGCGGAGGACGGCTGGAAAGCAACGTGGTTCCGCGGAATGGCACAGATGTTCTCGACCGTTTCACCGGCAATGCACAAGGAATTTGAGATCGACTATATCAAGCCGCTTGCCGAACGCTTTGCCTACACCTATTACGGCTGCTGCGAACCTCTCGACAACAAGTTCGATGTGATTACGGAAATCAAAAATCTCCGCAAGATCGGCGTGTCCCCGTGGGCGGACATCGAAATTTCGGCGGAACGTATCGGCGGCAATTACGTCTATTCGAGAAAGCCCAATCCTGCGAACGTCGCGATCCGCACCGATCCGGATGTGATCCGCAAGGAAATCGAGGACACAGTGAAGGTCTGCCAGAAGTACGGCTGTCCGTGCGACTTCACACTGAAGGATATCAGCACCGTTTCCGGACGTCCGGAAAACCTTATCGTCTGGGCGGAGACGGCCAGCAGTGTTCTCGACGAATACTATGGCGAATAACTATATAACAGGAGAACCATCATGAAACTCAATTTCGGAACCCTCAAGCGCAGTCAGCCCGACCCGTTCATTTTCGAAGACGGCGGAAAATACTACCTCTACGTCACCGCCGGGAAGGGGACGGAAGCCTACTCCGCGGACGATCCGTTCGGCGAATGGAAGTTCGAAGGCGTGGTATTCTCTGTCGGCACGCACCACAATTACTGGGCACCCAGCGTGATCAAGATCGGCGACTGGTACTATATCTACGTTTCCTGTGAAGACGAAGGTATGTTCCAGTTCCTGCACGTCGGACGTGCGAAGACACCGCTCGGACCCTTTGAAGATCCCAAGTGCCTCTTCGACAAGTTCTCTATCGACTCCCACGTCGTTCAGACGGAAGCCGGTCTGTTCCTCTGGTACGCGGAAGACAACAAGGACACCGACCGCATCGGTACCCGCGTCTACGTTGACCGCCTGATCGATCCCTATACGCCCGCATATCAGCCGCGCGAAGTGATCGTTCCGACGTTCGACGAAGAAATCTTCATGCGCAACCGCTACAACGACGGCCGTGACTGGCACACCATCGAAGGCGCGTTCTGGTTTGAGGAGGACGGCTGGCAGTACGTCATGTACAGCGGCGCGTGCTACGAAAACGACACCTACCACATCGGCTACGCGGCCGCAAAGTCCGATGAAGCGGATCTCACCAAGGTGGACTTCGTCAAGCACACCGCCGACGGTGCGTTTGATCCCGTGATGAGGGGGAACGATTACGAAGAAGGCGTCGGACACCACAGCGTCCTGAAGTACAAGGGTGAATACTACGCGATCTACCACGGCCGCGACGTTGACACGAACGACGGACTCCATGGCGACCGCCGTACTGCAAGAATCTGCAGGCTTCACGTAAAAGACGGTATCATCACCGCCGAACGCTACGCAGACAGAGTATAAATCCATAGAAAAAAGACCGCATGTGCGGTCTTTTTTTGCGGATTTACTTGATTTCTTCGCAGGTGAAGCCGAGTGCGGTCACAGCGGCGATGATCGCGCTCATTTCAACCTTTGCGGGATAGGTGACATTTGCGCGTCCGAGCTTGAGGTCAACGTCCGCTTTCACGCCGAGTTCCTTGAGGGCTGCCGCAACTTTGCCGGAGCATTTTTCGCAGTGCATGCCTCCGATTCTGAGAACGGCGCTGTTCTTTTTTCCGAATAACATGATGAGATTCTCCTTGTTGATATATATAAATTTGGATGGACTGATTTGGTTATTCTGCCGGTCTGAAGCCGCGCAGACGGAGAGCGTTCGAGACGACGCAGATGCTCGAGAGAGACATTGCCGCTGCCGCGATCATCGGGGTCAGGGCGATGCCGAACGCCGGATAGAGGACGCCGGCCGCAATCGGGATGCACAGGACGTTGTAGCCGAACGCCCACGTCAGGTTCTGGCGGATCGTCCGCATGACCGCACGGGAAAGCTGAATCGCGTTCGCCGCGTCGGAGAGGTCGCTGCGCACAAGGACGACGGATGCCGATTCGATGGCGATGTCCGTACCGTGCGCGACCGCGATGCCGCAGTCCGCCGCTGCCAGTGCGGGAGCATCATTCACTCCGTCGCCGATCATGACTGCGTAACGGCGGGTGGTGTCGCCGTAGAAGTCACCGGACATCAGACTGCGGATGTGTTCCGCCTTTTCGTCCGGCTTCACGCCGGAGATAACATGTTTGATCCCCGCTTCCGCAGCGATCGCCTTTGCCGTGGCTTCACAGTCGCCCGTGAGCATGACGACGTCACAGCCGAGTTTTGTCAGCTTTTCAACTGCCGTGACGGAGGTGGACTTGATCCGGTCGGCAAGGGCAACGATGCCTGCGACCTGTCCGTTTTTTGCAAAAATAACGGGAGTTTTGCCCGTTTCCGCGTATCGGTTCAGACGGTCAAGCACATCTTCGCTGACATTGACGCCGCACTGGTGCATGAAGTCAGCATTGCCGCCGCAGCAGTCCGCGCCGTTTACCGTACCGCGTACGCCGCCGCCGAATGTCTGGGTGAAGTTTTCCGCAGGAACCGCGTTCACGCCGTTTGCGGAGGCATGGTCGACAATGGCACGTCCGATGGGGTGTTCGCTCATGCTTTCGAGGGACGCTGCGATGGTGAGAATGCCGGAATCCGCTTCGTAAACGTCCGAAACGGTCATTTTTCCTTCGGTGATGGTGCCGGTTTTGTCAAGGACGGCAATGCTGGTATGGTACAGAGTGTCCATCGCGTCGGCGGACTTGATGAGGATGCCGAGCGTGGCACCGCGTCCCACGCCTGCCATGACGGCGGTCGGCGTAGCGAGACCAAGCGCACACGGGCAGCTGATGACGAGTACGGAGATACCGAAACCGATCGCCGTATGAAGCGAACCGGTGAAAATGAGCCACAGGACGAAAGTCAGCAGGGCAATGCCGCACACCACAGGAACGAACACACCGCTGATCTTGTCCGCGAGCTTCTGGACGGGAGCCTTGCTGGACGCTGCGTCCTCGACGAGCTGAGTGATCTTCGCGACGGTGGTGTCCTCGCCGACGTGAACGGCTTCCATTTCGGCGTAGCCGGAGAGGAGAATTGTCCCGCAGATGAGGGTATCGCCGGTTTCCTTCGGGACGGGGACGCTTTCGCCGGTGATGACGCTTTCGTCCGCCGCGCCGCCGCCGGTTGTGATGGTGCCGTCGCAGGGGATGGACGCTCCCGCCTTGATGATGACGATGTCCCCGCGTACAAGTTCGTCGGATCTGACGGTGAGGGTCTGTCCGTCACGGATGACCGTCGCGGTGGGTGGTGTGAGTTCCATGAGCTTGCGGACGGCGTCGGAGGTGTGACGGCGTGCGCGGAACTCGAGAGCTTTGCCGAGGGAGATGAGGGTTAAAATCATCGTGACGGACTCAAAGTAGAGTTCTTCCGTCATGGGATGGATGTCCGTACCGGCCATCTGCCCGAGAATCATGCGGACGAGGACGTAGATGCCGTAACGGAAGGAGGCCGTCGCTCCCGTTGCGATGAGGGTGTTCATGTTGGCACTGCCGTGGATCGCCGCGCGGAAACCGTCGGTGAAGTAGGCATAGTTGATAACGATGACGGGAATTGCGAGGACAAGCTGGACGGCGGCGTAGCCGATGGGGTTATGGTGAGGAGAAAGGAATGCGGGGAGGGGAAGGCCGGCCATATGTCCCATGGTGATATACATCATAAGGACGGCAAAGACGGCGGACGCGATGAGACGCTTTATCATGGAGGTGTACTTTTTCGTATCATCCTCGTCGGTGTTCTGCTTTTTGACCCATTCCCCGGCGGAATATCCGGCGTCCGTGACGGCTTTGCAGAGAAGCTCGTCGGAGACAGCGGTTTCATCGAATTCGACGGTCATGGAGTTGGTCATAAGGCTGACGGCGACGTTTTCCACGCCGGGAACGGCAGAGACCGCACGTTCCACGGACGCCTGGCACGCCGCGCACGACATTCCGTTTACTTTGAATTTTCTCGTTGTCATAACGTATTCCTTTCTGAAGTATGTTAGCGGACGCTAACTGTAAGTGTATAAATTATTCATTATTTGAAAAAATAATGAATAATCAAATATCCGCTCCGTGAACGAGGAGTTTGGTAAGGTAGATGGTAGCGGACTCGTTCTGGAGATTGTAAGCGAGCGGGATGGGTTCACCGATACCGGCGGCAATGCAGCTGAGACTACAGTTGACGGTGAGTGTTTTGCCGGTTCCGATTTCACCGGCGGTGAGACGGGAGAAAACCGCATTGATAAGACCACCGTGAGTGACACCGATAACGGAGTGTCTCGCGGAGGCTTCGAGCATATCATCGACAGCGCGGAGCATGCGGGATGCGGCCTGCGGGACGGATTCAACATTGCCGGCCTGACGTTCCCCGCCGGGGAAAAGACGATGCCGTTCGTCGAGGGTCAGTCCGGAAAGGCTTCCGTAGTCGCGTTCGATGAGGTTGTCCAGAACGACGGGTGCGTCGATCCGGAGGGTATCGGTAATATATTTCGCCGTGTCATAGGCACGGGAGAGAGGAGAAGTACAGACGGTAGCGAAAGAAACGCCGTGATGCTTGGTCTGTTCGATGAGCTGCGAAACAACGGCAGCCTGTGCATGTCCCGCATCGTTCAGCGGCACATTCTCGCGCCCCTGCAGCCGCTTGATAATATTCCAGTCGGTCTGTCCGTGGCGCACCAGGCATACAAGGGATCTTCCTTCAAGCAGATAATGCGCGGCAGTCGAAGGATGCACAAGCATATACGGGGTCGTCGGGAGAACCTTCCCTCGCTTATATTGCGTCATAGCAACACTCCTCTCATCTTAATCTTTATACATTGATATTATACATGATTGCTTCTGCCTTGTCAACAGCGGGATTGTTATAGTTTTATGAATTTCCGAATAATGTCAGTTTGTGGAGAGTGTGCAGAGTGTTCGTTTTTGGGAACGGTCGCTTTTTGAAAAAAGCTCCGCAAAAACTTTTTATCTGCACAATCTGAATCACTGTAACAGATGAAAAAGTTTTGAAGGGAGTTTGAGGGGAACTTTTTTAAAAGTTCCCCTCAAGAACAATATTTTATAGCTTCTGAATCATCATCCCGCCGTCCACGTTGATGACTTCCCCCGTGGAGTAGCCGAGAAAACCGTCGCAGAGAGTACGAACGGTACGGCCCACGTCTTCGGGCTGGCCGATGCGCTTGATCGGGCAGAGACCGTTTTCGATGAGACGGGTGTATTTTTCCATGACACCGGCAGTCATGTCGGTTGCGATGATGCCGGGGCGGACTTCGTAGACGTTGATGCCGTATTCGGCGAGACGGTCGGCGAAGAGACGGGCGGTCATCGAGAGACCGGCTTTGGAGATGCAGTATTCGCCGCGGTTCACGCTGGAGACGACGGCGGAAATGGATGTGATGAAGATGATCGTGCGGCGGAAGTCCGAGGTAGACTGCTTTGTCATGCGCGAAGCGACAGCCTGCGTCAGGAAGAACGTCCCGCGAAGGTTGATGTCCATCACGCGATCGAAGCTTTCTTCCGTCATTTCGAGAATGTCGTTCCGGACGGTCGGCGCAACACCGGCGTTGTTCACCAGTGCGTCCACTTCACCGAGTCCGGCAAATGCTCCTTCCACGATGCGCGTACGGTCGTCTGCGTCCGAAATGTCACCGGAGATGTAGAACGAATCCGGCGAAACGGCGGTCAGTTCCGCGAGGTATGCGCGGACGTTTTCGTCTTCCGCCGAACGTGTGCCCACCGCGCAGACGGTGTAACCCGCATTCGCAAGCTCCATCGAGATGCCGCGGCCGATTCCGCGCGCCGCACCGGTCACAATCACGGTTTTACGGTTGTTTTTCATGCGTTTCTCCTTTTTTCGGATCAGCCGAACACTTTTCTGTAAATTTCAAGATACGGTTCACGGTCGCGGATCGGACAGCCAGTGCAGGACATCGCACGCATCAGCGCCGTGCATTTCGAACAGGTCAGACAGACCTTGTGTACGTCCAGACCGCCGTTTTCCAGAATATCTCTGGCAAAATCCGGGTACGCAAACGCCATCCGTCCGAATCCGGCTGCGTCCGTCATGCCGGAGGATACCGCACCGGCCGCCGCATTCGCCGCGAACTGCCGCAGATACGAGTATCCCGTGCCGATCATTGTGATCCCCGGTACGCTTTCCTTCATGTGAGCCGCCGCGTTCATCAGCCGGACAACGCCCGTCATCTGTTCTTCCGGAGGTTCGTATCCTCCGCCGTCGTACGGGCGGTTCACGTGCGGATTGATATAGGGCGAGCCGAGTGTCATATCAACGAGCCGTACTCCGCAGTCGTACATGATCCGGTACAGACGATCCGGTTCGTCCCAGTCGATTTTGAGGTAGTCCTCGTGATCCGCCGCGAATCCCCACGGGTGCGGCAGACATTCGTACGGTCCGAAACGGGAAGCCAGAATGAAATCATCCGAACAGTGCACCGCCGCCGCTTTCATCGAATCCACGAATACGCGCGTACGGTTCTCAAACGATCCGCCATAGCGTCCTTCACGGGAGTACGCGGACAGCAGCTCGCTGAACAGATACTTGTGACAGCATTTCACGTCCACGCCGTCAAAGCCCGCCTTCTTCGCAAGCTCCGCCGCATGTCCGAATTTTTCCGGAAGCGCGTCCAGATACTCGTCCGTTACCACCGGATAATCCGGAGCGATCATGAATTTTTCGTTCATCAGCGGATTGTGGTACGAAATCACCGGATGCGGCGTGTTGTCCGGCTTCGAGAACCGTCCGGAATGCGTGAGCTGCAGAATCAGCGGAACGCCGCCCGATTTCTCGTGCATCATTTCCGCCATTTTCGCGAATTCGTCCGCGTTGTTTTCGTTGATCCAGAGCTGACCGGTGTTCGTGCGTCCGTCTTCCGTGACGGAGGTCGCTTCCAGCCAGATCAGACCCGCGCCGCCGTCCGCAAAACGTCCCGCACGGCGAAGCGTCAGTTCCGACGGGGAACCTTCCGGCGTGGAGTCAAAGCCCTCCATCGGATGAACGGTCAGCCGGTTCCGCATCACGACGTTTGAGTCGCCGATGCGCTTCTCCTGCCGCAGAACGCTGGTGTCGTCCGACCACGGAAGGGTCACGTTTACGGATGCCGCCGCGGCAAGGAGGTCTTCTTTGGTTCTATATGTAAATTTCGTCATAATTTATGCCATCGTCGCCAGCATCGGGATGGTTACGCCATAACGCGTCGGCTGACCCGCATTGAATGCCTTGTATTCTTCGAACATATATTCCGCCATACGGTGAACTTCGTTGCCGAGCGAACCCGCGATATGGGGCGTGAGGAAGACGTTCGGAACGGTGTACAGCGGGCTGTCCGCTTCCGGCGGTTCCGGGAAGGTCACATCGAGCACCGCCGCACGTGTCGGAACGTCGAGAAGTGCTTTGATCATGTCGTTTTCCACAACCTGTGCGCCGCGTCCGGTGTTGATGAAGGTCGCGTGCGGCTTCATGCGGTCGAAGCAGTCCGCGTTCAGCATGCCGACGGTCTGCGGATTGTTCGCGAGATGGTTGGAAATGACGTCAGACTGCTCAAACAGCGGGAGAAGATCGGTCTTTTTCACGCCGAGTTCTGCCGCTTTTTCATCGGAAAGGAACGGGTCGAAGACGAGAACGTCCACAAAATCGAGCGTGTGCAGGCGTTCGATGACCATCTTGCCGATCATGCCCGCGCCGATGATGCCGACGGTGATTTCGTAGTTGCCGGGGAATTCGATGCCGACCGAGCGGTTCGCCCATGCCGCACCATCCGCCTGCCGGTGGAGACGCTGGTAGAACCCCTTTGTCGCCAGAATGATTTCCGCGAAGGTGTATTCCGCGACGGGTACGCCGTTGGCTGCCCACGCGCTGAATACCGCGACGTTTTCCTCAAGGAACGGACGCGCGAATCCCTGCACGGAACCGGCACCGTAAAACAGCGCCTTCACGTTCGGGAGATATTCACGGATCTCTTCACGGGAGAAGGCAGGCATTCCCCAGGTCGAGAAGATGTAGTCCGCGGACGCGAGTTCCGCGCGGTACTGGTCGATCTCGTTTTTTGCGATGACGTGATCGGTGACGAAGTCAAGTTCGGCGTGCAGTTTTTCGAGCGTGGACGGTGCGTAAACGCGTGCCACACTGCCTGACGAACCGATAAAGACAGCTTTTTTCATGTGGGGGATCCTCCTTGTATGATGGATTGTTGGTCAGTTTCCGAAATAGTACCGTCCGAAGTCCTCGAATTCCAGAATGTCGGACAGAATGTAGTTGGAGATGAACATACCCGCGGGAGTCAGTGCGTAGACGCCGCCGCGGCAGGTCATGAAGCCGTTCTGGATATAGCGCGCACACTTGTCACCGTACAGCGTATCAAAATCCAGCCCGAACCGGCGGGAGAATTCGCGGGAGTCAATCCCCGCGCACAGCCGCAGGCGGAGCATGATGTATTCGCCGATGCGTTCGCGTTCCTCGACGGTTTCGTTTTCGTCGGTGATGGTGATGCGGTTCTCGCGGATGCCTTCGACACCCTGCATATAACGTCCGATGTCCGCCGTGAAGGAGAACCGGCTTCCGTTGAAGTAGGAGTGCGCGGATACGCCGAAACCGAGGTATTCGTCGCAGTTCCAGTATTTGAGATTGTGCACGCACATATGACCGCGGCGGGCGAAATTGGAAATTTCGTACTGCATGTAGCCGCAGTTCCGCAGGTAATCGACCGCGCCGAGGTACATATCGGCTTCGGTGTCCTCGTCCGGCAGATACGGCGCGATTTCATTGTAATTCCGGTAGAACGCCGTGCCCGGTTCGATTTTCAGATCGTAGAGGGAGATGTGATCCGGTGCGACCCGGGTGAGATACGAAAGCGTGTGCATCAGGGACTGATACGTCTGGTGCGGAATGCCGAACATGAGATCGACGTTGATATTGTCGAACTTTGCGTCGCGTGCCATGCGGAACGAACGTTCGAAATCCTTCCGCGTATGGCGGCGGGACAGGGCTTTCAGTTCGATGTCGTGCGCACTCTGCAGACCCATGCTCAGCCGGTTCACGCCGAGACGGTGGAGCCGGAGCAGCGTCGGGTAGGACACCGTCGCGGGATTGGCCTCGATGGTGAATTCCACGTTTTTGGTGAGGCGGAAATTCCGTTTGATCGCGCGGATCAGGCGGAACAGTTCTTCCGGCGGGATGCACGTCGGAGTGCCGCCGCCGATGAACACGGTGTCGGGCGCATAGGACGCCGCTCCCGCACGGTAGCTTTCCATATGCGCGATCAGCGCGCTGATGTAGCGGGAAATGACCTCCGGATTCTGCACCGGCGCGGAGTTGAAGTCGCAGTACGCACATTTCGAGAGACAGAACGGAATATGGAAATATAAACCAAGCCGCTTCTGTTCATTGGAATACAGCTGCATGAAACTCATGCCTTTCGTAAATAGTTTAAAGTTTTTTGGATGGGGGTTGGGGAAACCTTTTTTCAAAAAAGGTTTCCCCAAGAAACTTTATTTTCTCAGGTATCGTCATCCAGCTTGAGGACGGCCATGAAGGCTTCGGGGGAAACCTGTACCGAGCCGAGCTGGCGCATCTTCTTCTTACCTTCCTTCTGCTTTTCAAGCAGCTTCTTCTTACGGGTGATGTCACCGCCGTAACACTTCGCAAGAACGTCCTTACGGAGCGCCTTGACCGTTTCGCGGGCGATGATTTTCGACCCGATGGCTGCCTGGATCGGGACTTCGAAGAGCTGGCGCGGGATATTGTCCTTCAGTTTTTCCGCGATCTTGCGGGCACGTCCGTACGCCTTTTCAGAGTGGACGATGAACGTCAGCGCATCGACCATTTCGCCGTTGAGTAGGAAGTCGAGCTTCACGAGGTCGGACGGTTCGTAGCCTTCGAGTTCATAGTCGAGGGAAGCGTAACCGCGGCTGCGGGATTTCAGCGCGTCGAAGAAGTCGTAGATGATTTCGTTCAGCGGCAGCTTGTAGTGGAGTTCGACACGCTCCGTGTCGATGTACTTCATGTCGATGAACACGCCGCGGCGGTCCTGACAGAGGTCCATGATGCCGCCGACGTATTCTGTCGGGGTGATGACGGACGCTGCAACGATCGGTTCTGCCGCCGTTTCGATTTCGTCCGGGGACGGGTAGTTCGTCGGGTTGTCGATGCGGAGCAGTTCACCGTTCCGCTTCGTGATTTCGTAAATTACGCTCGGTGCCGTCGTGATAAGGTCGAGGTTGAATTCACGTTCGAGACGTTCCTCGATGATTTCCATGTGGAGCAGACCGAGGAAGCCGCAGCGGAAGCCGAAGCCGAGCGCGATGGACGTTTCCGGTTCAAAGGTGAACGCCGCGTCGTTGAGCTGGAGCTTTTCGAGCGCGTCCTTGGTTTCGTTGTAGCGTGCACCATCGGCGGGATAGATACCGGCGTAAACCATTGACTGTACCTTCTTGAAGCCGGGCAGCGGTTCGTCGGCGGGTTCTTCCACCTTCGTTACGGTGTCACCGACGCGGGTATCCGCCACATTCTTGATAGAAGCGGTGAAGTAGCCGACCTCTCCCGCAGAGAGGGAACCGGTGGAACGCAGACCGAACGGATCCATGACGCCGACTTCGACGACGTCAAATTCCGCACCGGTGTGCATGAGCTTGATCTTGTCGCCGACGTTGAGTGTACCTTCCATAACGCGGATGTAAACGACAACGCCGAGGTAGCTGTTGTAGACGGAGTCGAA
>JBGVOJ010000413.1:0-1387 GCA_045126415.1 Eubacteriales bacterium
CACATCGACGGCGCGGAAGAGGAACTGACCACCAAGTGCTGGGAACTCGCGAAGGACTGGTACGGCGACCCGCTTCCGGAGATCGTTTCCGCGCGTCTGGCGCGTGAACTGGAGGCGATCATCAAGAACGGCTTCGCGATCATGTACATCATCGCCCGCAAACTCGTGGAAAACAGTGAGGAAAAGGGCTATCAGGTCGGCTCAAGAGGATCGGTCGGATCGTCCTTTGCGGCAACGATGGCGGGGATCACGAAGGTCAACCCGCTTCCGCCGCACTACCGCTGTCCGAAGTGCCGCTGGTCGGAATTCTACGAAGGCGGCGCGTACGGTTCCGGCTTCGACCTTCCCGACCGGAAGTGTCCGGAATGCGGAACCGACCTCTACCGTGACGGTCACGACATCCCGTTTGAAACCTTCCTTGGGTTCAAGGGGGACAAGACGCCCGATATCGACCTGAACTTCTCCGGAGATGTACAGGGCGACGCACACAAGTTTACCGAAGTCCTGTTCGGCGCCGGAAAGGCGTTCAAAGCGGGGACGATCGGTACGCTCGCGGACAAAACGGCGTACGGCTTCGCGGCGAAATTCCTCGAAGCGAAGGGGATTTCCGTGAACCGTGCGGAAATGGACCGTCTCATTGCGGGATGCGTCGGGACAAAGCGCACGACCGGTCAGCATCCGGGCGGCATCATTGTCGTGCCGCAGGAGTACGATGTGTACGATTTCTGTCCGGTACAGCATCCGGCGGACGACCCGAACTCCGACATCATCACGACCCATTTCGAATTCAAATACCTGCACGATACCATTCTAAAGCTCGACATTCTCGGACATGATATTCCGACGAAGTACAAGCGTCTCGAAGAATACTCCGGCTACAGCGTTCTCGACGTTCCGATGAGCGATCCGGCGGTCTACAAGAGCTTTACTTCGACCGAACCGATTGGCGTCACGCCCGAGCAGATCGACAGCAAAACGGCGACGCTCGGTCTTCCCGAAATGGGAACGCCGTTCATCCGCGGGGTACTGATGTCCGCGCAGCCGAAAAACTTTACCGACCTGCTGCAGATTTCCGGTCTGACACACGGTACAGGCTGCTGGCTCGGCAATGCCGACGAACTCATCAGCAGCAAAATCTGCACGATTTCGGACGTTATCGGGTGCCGTGACGACATCATGATGACGCTGATCCACAAATATGGCATGGACAAGAGCCTGTCATTCAAGATCATGGAATTCGTGCGGAAAAACAAGAAAGGCGTTATCATTCCGCAGGATATGCAGGATGCGATGCGCGAGGCAGGGGTTCCGCAGTGGTACATCGATTCGCTGCAGAAGATCCGGTATATGTTCCCGAAGGCACACGCCGCCGCCTATGTTATCGACG
>JBGVOJ010000414.1:0-4647 GCA_045126415.1 Eubacteriales bacterium
GCGCCGGTGACATTGCAGATGAGGAGCTTGGTTGCGCCTTCGCCGTCTGCCGCAATCGCGGTTGCCAGCTTGTAGCAGAGAAGCTTCAGCGCACCGGCAAATGCTTCGTATGCCGCACCTTCCGCCTTGGTGATCTTCGCGTTGCCAGCCTTGCCGGATGCGAGAACCGTCACCATATCGTTGGTGCTGGTGTCGCCGTCAACGGTGACCATATTGAAGGTGTCTTCGATTGCTGCATGGAGAGCGGTATTCAGTACGTCGGATTCCACCGCGCAGTCGGTCGTGATGAAGCAGAGCATCGTGCCCATGTTCGGATGAATCATGCCGGAACCTTTGCAGATGCCGCCGATCTTCACATTCTTGCCGCCGCAGTTGAAGGAGAAGGCGAATTCCTTCTTTTTCGTGTCGGTGGTCATGATCGCGAGAGCCGCCTTGTCGGAACCGTCCGCCGTGTCGGAAAGCTGTTCCAGCAGAACCGGAATCCCCTTCATGATCGGCTCGGTGTTCAGCGAAACGCCGATGACACCGGTAGAAGCGACGATTACGTCGTTTTCTTCAATATTCAGCGCTTCCGCAACCGCTTTGCAGGTCGCACCGGCGGTTTCGTAACCGTCGGGTGTGCACGCGTTCGCGTTGCCGGAATTGCAGATCACCGCCTGTGCCTTGCCGTCCGCGAGATGCGCACGGGTCACGCCGACGGGGGCAGCGAAGACCTTGTTCTTCGTGTAAACGCCCGCCGCATTGCAGACTTCATCTGCAACAATCATGGCGAGGTCAAGCTTTGCCGCATTCTTACGCATACCGGCATGAATACCGTATGCTTTGAAGCCTTCGGCAGCACAGACACCGCCGCCGATTTCGGTATAGAGAGAAGTTTTCTTGTCCATATAAACCTCAAAATTCATCTGTCGATTTGCACCCAGCTTCGTCAATCCATTTCGTTTGAAAATTTTTGAAGATGGGGTTTGGGGAAGAAACTTTTTGAAAAAAGTTTCTTCCCCAACTATTTTATTCTTTTATTCTTTAGAATCCTGCGGGAAGCATATCGATGCCGCAGTCTTCGTCGAAGCCGAAGTGGATGTTCATGTTCTGGATCGCCTGACCGGCTGCGCCCTTGACCATGTTGTCAATGCAGGAGCAGAGGATCAGCGTACCGGTGCGCATATCGCCGTGAACGGAAATGTCACAGTAGTTCGAACGGGTGACGTTGCGGATCTGTGCGGACGTACCCTTCGCTTCGATACGTACGAACTGTTCATTTTCGTAGAATTTTACATACGCTTCGCGGACTTCGTCAATGGTCACGCCGTCCTTCAGCTTGGCGTAGATTGTTTCCTCGATGCCGCGGTTGACGGGAAGCAGATGCGGTACAAACAGCACCTTCATCGGATGACCGACCGCGTAGGAGAGGGACTGTTCGATCTCGGGGGTGTGGCGGTGTTCGCCGACCTTGTACGCGGAGATGGATTCGTTTGCTTCCGGATAGTGTGTATTCTGGGTCAGGCTTCTGCCGGCACCCGTAACGCCGGACTTTGCGTCGATGATGATGCCGTCGGATTCAATGAAACCGAGCTTGAGAGCGGGGAACAGCGCGAGTGCGGCAGCCGTCGGATAACAGCCGGGGTTTGCGATGATTTTCGCGTCTTTGATGTTTTCGCGGAACAGTTCCGGCTGTGCGTAGACTGCGCCGTCGTGCAGTTCCGGCTTGTCGAACGGCTTTTTGTACCATTCCTTGTATTCGTCTTCGGATTCGAGACGGAAATCCGCACCGAGGTCAACGAGAAGCGCACCGGATGCGAGACACTGTTCGGCAAGCGGTTCGGACAGACCGTGAGGCAGGGATGCAAACACAACGTCCGCACCGGCGATGGCGGTGTCCGCGTCGGTCAGCTTGGGGAGATTCATTTTCTTGAAGTTCGGATACACTTCCTCGATCCCCTTGCCTTCAAAGGAAACGGAGGAGAGACCGGAAATTTCCACGTGAGGGTGAAGTGCGAGGAGACGGACGAGTTCCGCACCTGCGTAGCCGGTAGCACCCACAACGGCAGCTTTGATTTTGTTAGTCATATATGTACCCCGTTTATTTTTCGATGTAGTTTTTTACAATTTCAATCTGGCGGAGGACGGATTCCTTGGAGGGCCCGCCGTAGACTTTGCGTTCGTTCACACAGTTTTCGAGGTTGACCGCTTCGTATACGCCTTCGTCAAACAGGGGAGAGAAGGTTTTGTAGGTATCGAGTGTGAGCGATTCGAGGTCGGTCCCCTTTTCGATGCAGTAGGCAACGAGACGTCCGCTGACACGGTAGGCATCACGGAAGGGAAGTCCCTTCTTGACAAGGTAGTCCGCGCAGTCGGTCGCATTGATGAATCCGCCGGATGCTGCCTGACGCAGCTTTTCCTTCTTGACGGTCATCGTTGCGATCATGGACGTGAACAGTTCGATGCAGAGCTTCGCGTTGTCAATCGCGTCGAACGCGGCTTCCTTGTCTTCCTGCATGTCCTTGTTGTATGCCAGCGGAATGCCCTTCATCATCGTCAGAACGGTGGTGAGATCGCCGTAGACACGGCCGGTCTTGCCGCGGACGAGTTCGGCGATGTCGGGATTCTTCTTCTGCGGCATGATGGACGAACCGGTGGAGAATGCGTCGTCGAGTTCCACAAAGGAGAATTCGCTTGTGCACCACAGGATCACTTCTTCGGAGAAGCGGGACAGGTGCATCATGATGAGGGAGAGCGCGAAGACGAGTTCGATGAGAAAATCGCGGTCGGAGACACCGTCCATGGAGTTTTCGGTAACGCCGTCAAAGCCGAGCAGATCGGCAACCATGTGACGGTCGATCGGGTAGGTGGTGGAAGCAAGCGCACCGGAACCGAGCGGGGAAATGTTGGTGCGGTGATGAATTTCTGCAAGACGCATATCGTCACGGATGAACATCTGCGCATATGCGAGAACGTAGTGCGCGAAGGTCACCGGCTGCGCCCGCTGCAGGTGCGTATACCCCGCCATAACGGTATCGACGTTTTCCTCAGCGATGGTACGGATGGCTCCGAGCAGACCCTTCACGAGAGAACGGATTTCTTCGATTTCCTTCTTCAGGTAAATACGGATGTCCAGCGCAACCTGGTCGTTCCGGCTTCGCGCGGTGTGAAGTCTCTTGCCGGTGTCGCCGATGCGTGCGGTCAGCACCTCTTCAACGAACATATGAATATCTTCCGCTTCCGGATCAATCGCCAGCTTGCCGGACTCGATGTCCGCCTTGATCTCCGCCAGCGCGGTCACAATCTTTGCGGACTCATCCAGCGAAATAATTCCGCATTTTCCAAGCATGGTCGCGTGCGCCATCGACCCTTCAATATCTTCCCGAAACATACGGCTGTCAAACGAGATCGACGAGTTGAAATCATTCACCCGACTGTTCTCTGCCTTCGAAAACCGCGCATCCCACATTTTTGCCATGATAAAATGATGTTTTCCGGGGAAAACGGGAGATTTCACTTCGTGAAACTCCGAAAAAAGTTTTCCCCGGACCCCTTTCAAAAACTTTTAAACTATAAATAGAAACATAGTTCAGCTTAAATTTGTAGATACTATAATGTGTGATACAGCAAAAATTTAAGCTGAACTATAAAAACTGCAAGAATCCCCTCATCAATTTCCCAGTATAAAAGTTTTTGAAGAGGGGTTCGGGGAGGAACTTTTTCCAAAAAGTTCCTCCCCGATTATTCACTTACTTATTCCAATTCGCTTCTGCCTGAGCCTTGACCTTGATCGGGAGACCGAAGAGGTTGATGAAGCCGTTGGCGTCCTTCTGGTTGTAGTCTTCGTCTACGCCGAAGGATGCGGTCTGTTCGTTGTAGAGAGAGTACGGAGAGGTTACGCCTGCGTTGATCATGTTGCCCTTGTAGAGTTTGAGGGTAACGTCGCCGGTTACGTGCTTCTGGGTGTCGTCCACGAACGCTCCGATGGATTCGCGGAGAGGAGTGAACCACTGACCGTTGTAAACGAGTTCGCCGAACTTCTGTGCAACGATGGTCTTGAAGTGCATGGTTTCCTTGTCGAGGGTGATGGTTTCGAGAACGTCGTGTGCCTTGTAGAGGATGGTGCCGGCGGGAGTTTCGTATACGCCGCGGCTCTTCATGCCGACGAGACGGTTTTCAACGATGTCGAGGAGGCCGATGCCGTTCGCGCCGCCGATCTTGTTCAGCGTGTCAACGAGGGTGATGCAGTCCATTTCTTCGCCGTTGATCGCGGTCGGGATACCCTTTTCGAAGTGGATGGTCACGTAGGTGGGAGTATCGGGAGCCTGTTCGGGGGATACGCTCAGTTCAAGGAAGCCTTCCTTGTTGTACTGGGGTTCGTTTGCGGGGCTTTCGAGGTCGAGACCTTCGTGGCTGAGATGCCAGAGGTTCTTGTCCTTGGAGTAGTTGGTTTCGCGGCTGATCTTGAGCGGGATGTTGTGCGCTTCCGCGTAGTCGATTTCTTCGTCACGGGACTGGATATCCCAGATTCTCCACGGAGCGATGATGGTCATGTCGGGAGCGAATGCCTTGATGGTCAGTTCGAAACGGACCTGGTCGTTGCCCTTACCGGTGCAGCCGTGGCAGATTGCGTCCGCGCCTTCCGCGAGAGCGATTTCAACGAGACGC
>JBGVOJ010000415.1:0-3751 GCA_045126415.1 Eubacteriales bacterium
GTCCCGTTTTCCCATTTGCTGACGGCCTGTGCGGAAATGTTCAGCTGTTCTGCGAGTTCCTCCTGCGTGAAATTCCGTTCCTTCCGCAGCTTCCGTATGATCTGTCCGATATTCTGTGTCATGAGCTTTCCTCCAAAAATCAATATATTCCGGTACCGTTGTACAGAGTATACCGCATTTTCCGCGGAAAAGGAAGGGATTTGCCGGAGACTGCCGTACAACCGGCGGTTGAATTTTGCGGAATGTGCCTGTTTTTGTCAAAATTTATGGGAAGAGCGCTTTTCCGCGGTAAAATTTTATCGGTATTGCAACAGCATTTTTTTGCGAAAAAATGCAGACAAGAAACAATATTTGTGTTATAATAAATGCGTGAAATTTTTCCGCGTCAAACGCAGAATGAGATAAAGGAGTTATTCTTATGATTAAGGTTTACGAAGGCAAGACCAAGGACGTATACAAGCTCGACAACGGCAATGTTATGCTGAAGTTCAAGGACGACTGCACCGGCAAGGACGGCGTGTTCGATCCGGGGGAAAACAGCGTCGGTCTCACCATTGAAGGCATCGGCAAGGCAAACCTCCAGACTTCCGTTTACTACTTCGAACTCCTCAAGCAGGCAGGCATCAAGACCCACTACGTTTCCGCAAATGTTGACGCGGCTGAAATGGAAGTTCTTCCCGCAACCGTATTCGGTCACGGTCTCGAAGTTATCTGCCGTCTCGTAGCAACCGGCAGCTTCATCCGCCGCTACGGCGAATACATCGCAGACGGTACTCCCCTCGAAGGCGGCTACGTTGAATGCACCTTCAAGAACGACGAAAAGGGCGACCCGCTGGTAACCGGCGAAGGTCTCGTAGCTCTCGGCGTTATGACCGAAGAAATGTTCGCAAGCCTCAAGGCACAGACCCTCGCAATCACCAAGGTAGTTGCGGACGACCTGAAGTCCATCGGTCTCGACCTCTGGGACATCAAGTTCGAATTCGGCTACAACAACGGCGAAGTTATCCTCATCGATGAAATCGCATCCGGCAATATGCGCGTTTACAAGGACGGCAAGATCGTAGAACCCGTAGAACTCACCAAGCTTATCAATAACAGATAAATTGCAGAAAAAATCAGGAGTATCTTCCGCGGAAGATACTCCATTTTTTGTCATTGTGCCTGTTCTCTTGTCAGAGGATTCCATACTCCTTTTATGTAGCAGATAAAGAACAGCAGGCAGATCAGCAGATTGTGCGCGATCATGCATGCCCATGCGGACACCAGACCGAACGACAGCACCTGTGTACAGACAAACGTCCCGACGATCCGGACGCCCCACATCCCGAGGACGTTGAAGAAGAAGGGAAGTTTCGTGTTCCCCACACCCTGCATCATGCCTTCCATGATGATTGAGAAGCCGTAGAACGGTTCGGATACCGCCACCATCCGCAGCACCGTTGAACCGAGCGCGATAACTTCCGGATTTTCCGAGAAAATGCTCATCAGCGCGGGCGCGGAGAAGAACAGCGCACCGCCGGACAGGATCATCAGGAAAATCTCCAGCGGGATGAACATCGCTGCGAGGTCTTTCATCCGCTGCTCATCTCTTGCACCGTACGCATTGCCCGCAAGGGTCGCCGCCGCCGTCTGCATTCCGTAACCGGGGATGTAGAACGCCGATTCCACCGTGTTCGCAATCGTGTGCGCCGCCGTCGAAATCTCGCCGAGGGAATTGATCATCGATGCAAACGCCACATAGCCGAGCGAAGTACCGAAACGCTGCAGCATATTCGGGAACGCCGTCCGCATACACGGCTTCAGGATGCGCATATCCGGACGGAATCTCTGACCGCGCGGGGAAATCATCGGATGCCGCCACAGAACGATGGTAATGTAAATCCCGCCGACCGTGAATGCAATCGCGCTTGCCGCCGCCGCACCGATCACTCCCATACCGAAGCCGGGCACCGCGAAGGATAATCCGAACAGCGTCAGCTCACGCGTCGGATAGATCATCAGGAAGTTCAGCACCACGTTGATGAGATTCACGAGGATCCCGACTTTCATCGGTGTTTTTGTGTCCCCGGCCGCACGTAAAGCGGTACCGAAAATGATGCTCGCCGTACGAGGCAGCATCGGAACGTATAAAATGAAGAAATACTGCGATGCCAGCGGACGGATGGATTCGTCCACCTGCATCCAGACGGGCACCATCCCGCTCAGCGAAAGCGGAAGAATTGTGAACACCGTCCCCGTCGCAAGAACGACGAGAACTGCCTGCGCGACCGAACGGGAGGCAGCTTCCTTGTCCCCCGCGCCGTAGGCACGAGCGATGAACGAGAGAAATCCGACGCCGAAGGCGGAAATCGTACTGCCGATGAGCCAGCCGACCGTGGTAGTCGCGCCCACAGCAGCTGTGGCTGCCGTACCGAGCGAGCCGACCATGGCAGTGTCGATGTACTGCACCGCCGTCTGCATGAGCTGTTCGAGCATTGTCGGCCACGCAAGGTTGAGGATGATCATCAGCATCGGGAAATCAAATTTTGCGGATCGTTTTGTTTTCATGTCAAATCCTGTCTGTTGAAAAAATTATAAATACCGTATCGTCGTACCGTCGAACAGATCATGTCCCTCGATCCGGACACACCGCTCGCCGTCAAATATAAAATGTACTGCCCATGGCATCTTTCCGCGGATTTTGTCAAAATCCGTATAGCCAAATGCGGGAACGAAGTGGTGAATGATTGTACTCAGAGCCATTCCGTGGGTACCGACGACGACGTTTTTTCCGTCATACTGCTGCAGAATATCCGAAAGAGCGGAAATATTCCGGTTCTGAACCTCCCGCAGGCTTTCTCCGCCGTCCAGTCTGAAGTCGTGGTCTTCCCACTGCTGCCGTGTATATTCCCGGAAATCTTCAACCCAGACATCGGCAATGCAGCGTTCGCGGAAATCCTCCACCGGAATCACGGGCAATCCATGGGCGTCCGCGAATTCCTGCACTGTCTCGACCGCCCGCCGATACGGACTGGACAATACCGTGTCAATGGCTTTGTCTGCGAGAAAATCCGTGGCGAGCGTACGATCACACAGTCCCTTGCCGGACAGCCCGCGCGTCCGGTCGTCAGCGTCATAACGCGATTCGGCGTGGCGGATGAAGTAAAGATTGGTCAAAGTAAAATCCTCCATCTTATAATCCTCTGCAAATTATACCTCTTTGCGGGAATTTTGTCAATCCGCCGCGAAAAGGAATCGGTATAAATTCATTCGATCCGCGTATACTGTATCGGTATACAGTCCCGTCCGATCCTCCGATAATTTTTAAGGAAATTTCTGAAATCCCCTTGAAAATACCGGAAAATTCTGCTATAATACAGAATGTAATCAATGATCGGCTGAAAATCGAACGTATTTCCGCAGCGGTATCCGTACCGCGATAAGGGAGTAGTCGGCACAGCAATGTGGGATGGTGTCAACATCGTGGAAGAAATTCCTGCACCATCTGAAATGACGAGACTTATCTGTATTCACAGGTAAGAGACTCGTCTTTTTTGTTTTTCCGCCGTTCTTTGTATCCAATCACATTACAGGAGGACTTAACGTTGCTCTATCAGCATCAGTCCAGAGAAGAGACCCTGAAGTCTCTTGCCACCGACCTGACACGCTGCCTGACATCCGCAAAGGCGGCGGAAAAAGCGGCGGAGCTTGGCCCGAACAAACTCCGCGAAAAGAAAAAGAAGACCACGCTACAGCGGTTCTTCGACCAGTT
>JBGVOJ010000416.1:0-4552 GCA_045126415.1 Eubacteriales bacterium
CATTGATCCGCTTGCCCATTTGCTTGAGGCAGGCGGAAAGTTCTTCCACCAGATTCATCTTGATGCTGAATGTGATCGGCAGATCGGGATTCTGATGAGCCGGGTTGATCGCACGGCCCACATAGAAATTAATATCGGTTGCTTCTTCAAACAGGAGTCGGCTGATGAGGGACGCTCCGTCACGGTGCTGGCTCCAGATATCGTATTTTGTGTTTTCTGCAAGATGGTCTCTTGCATATTCCAGAACACGGTTGATGGTAATAACCCCTTCCGTTACCAGATCGACCCCTTCCAGTTCCGCAATCGGAGGAATGTCGGATTTCTCAAATTTCAGACTTGCCTTGAGAGGCTTGCGCAGGAATTTTGCCGCAATGGACGAAGTGGTTCCGCCGCAGATAATGTGCTTCCCTTCTTTCGAGAAGAACAGGGACATCATGCGGTCGCAGTCGTCGCGGTTGGAAGGAGGACCGAACAGAATGTTCATCGGCTCGCGCTTCCGGACACGCACAATACATGCCGTCGCATCATCGCCGGGCTTGCTGTCGTACAGACGGTTGCATTCGTCCACCAGCATTGTCGAAAGCGTTTTGGCAGTGTATCCGACGGGAACCAGCATTTCGATGAAGTCGATGATCTCGCTGCGCTTCCAGCCGAAATTATACGCGGTTCCGATTCCGGCGTGGGGGCATCCGTCACTCATAGCGACGAATACGTCATTTTCCTGAAGCTGAATGACGGATTTCAGGATTTTCTTTCCGCCGATGTTCATTTCCGTGGTCGGATAATCATAGTTTTTTGCGTCGCGGATGACAATCACCTTCGGATTGTCGTACTGGATGATTTCCGCCGTCTGGTTGTTCTTGATCTGAATGATGGTAAAGGTAGAGTACGCAACGCCGCGAACCGAGCATACCGGAAGGGTTGCCGCGATGGTCGCAACACATTCTTCCAGCGGAAGTCCCTCCGCCATCATGGTGGAGATAATCTTGGATGTCAGTGTGGACAGGATACTGGCTTTTACGCCGCTGCCCAGACCGTCGGCAAGGACAATCACCGTGGCGTTCTCATTGCTCTGCTCTATGATATCCACATGGTCGCCGCAAAGCTGTTCGCCGTAATGATTGATGCTTTTATAGCCGATATCCGCACATAAATCATTCATCTTCAATCGACTCCTTCAGTTTGGCAAGTGCGATCTTGGTTTCCGCTGCCGTTTCTCCGAGAAGCGAAGCGATTTCCTGTACGATACGCATCTGTTTGTCAACAACTTTATCGGCAACTTCGATGGTCTGTCGGCTGATGTTTTCCTTCTTTACGCGATCGCTTTCTTCGTTTGTCACGTCGCGGAGGATACCGATCAGAAGGTGGGTGTCACGGTCGTACACAACGGTCTGTTCCACAAAACGCTTGTATTCCGCAAGATAGATGCGCTGATCGTGGATGTCGCGTCCGGAATTCAGAACCTTCAGGAACATCGTAGGGTCAAGAATACGTACAACCTGATCGCCGACAATATCGGAATCGTAACGGATGTTCATGATTTTCTTTGCCGCTTCGTTGATCTGCTGGACTTCCATCTGTTCGTTCAGAACGATCAGGCCGTTCGGCGAGCTGTTGACGATCGCATCGGAGAAACTTTCCGCCTTGTCCTTCAGGAAGGGCAGACACATGGACGGTTCCGCTTTTCCCTGATAGATCGCAATCGCTTTGTCACGGCAGGTATTGTAGCCGCAGGTTCCGCAGTTCAGTTCCTGAGAAGGCTTGTACTTCCCCATCTGCCGCAGAATCTGCATGATTTCGGTTTCCGACGGCATCTGCGCTCTCTGCTCGATATATTCAAAGTGTTTTTTCAGAACAACATCTTTCGGCTGTTCCACGTCAAAGTCCTTTTTGCCGGCATACGCAGAAATCGCCAGATAATCATGAACATGGGAGGAATGATACTTTTCCATAACGGGACCGCTGATGCAGCTGCCCACGCAGGCAGACATTTCAATGAAGCACTTGTGAATCTTTCCGGCTTCGATGTCGCGCAGCGCGTTCATGCAGTTTTCCACACCATCCAGAGCCAGATATGTGTATCCTGCAATTTCCGGTTCCATCGTTTTGAGAATACCGCCGGTTGTGGGGAAGAAGCGTGCGCGACTGTTTTCGTCGGAATCCATTTCCGTCTGCAGGACAATCTTTTCCTGCTTCAGCCATTCCGTGAGTTCTTCGTAAGTCAGAACCGCGTCCACGATTCCGTCATAGTGTTCGGCTTCGTCTTTTTTCGCAACGCAGGGACCGATGAAGACCGTCTTCGCGCCGGGAATCCGTTTTTTGATATCGATACAGTGTGCCTGCATCGGGGAAACGATGTCCGCCAGATATTCCAGCGCCTTCGGGAAATGCTTCTGAATCAGCAGGTTGATCGAGTGACAGCAGGAGGAGATGATAATATCCCGTCCGTCTTCCTGCAGCATCCGTTCGTATTCTTTCTTGACAATGGTTGCACCGATTGCGGTTTCTTCCACATCATAGAATCCGAGCTTTTTGAGTGCTTCGCGCATGGCATGAATGCCGACACCGTGGTAATTGGCAATAAAGGACGGAGCAAGACTGACAACGACCGGTTCGCCGGTTTGCAGAAGAACTTTCACTTTTTCCAGCTCGCTTGTAATTTCCTTCGCGTTCTGAGGACATACAACAAAGCACTGTCCGCAGAGAATACATTCATTTCCAATAATATGCGCCTGGTTTCCGGAGAATCGGATCGCTTTTACCGGACAGTGACGGATACACTTGTAACAGTTTTTGCAGTTCGATTTTTTAAATGTCAGACAATTCGGCATGGGTTGGTTCCCCCTTTCCATCAGAGTTTCTTAAGAACCTGTTCTTTGAAAAATTCCTTGAAATTTTCACGGGTAATGCCGGTGTGGATCTCATCGTCAACCTGTATGGTCACGCCGACGCGGTTGCACTTCCCGATACAGAAGCTGCCGACCAGAGTGACGCTGTCTCCGAGGTTTTCCTTTTCAATCGATTCCTGAAGAAGTTCCACGATTTCCGGCGAACCTTTCAGATGGCAGGAACTGCCTACACAAACCTGTATAACCATGCTCTTACACCTTTGCGCGAACCGCTTCGTCGAAGAAGGTATCTACGGTATCGGGAGATACGGAGTGGAATTCTTCGTCAACCATGACGCAGACGCCCTGCTGACATTTGCCGAGACAGAAGGTAGCACCGAGTTCTACCTTGTCACCGAGTTCGTACTTGGCAATCAGCTCCTGGAGCTGTTCAACAACCTGACGGGAACCTTTCAGATGGCAGGAACTGCCGATGCAAACTGTGATTTTCATGATGGGATCTCCTTTTATTTATTAAAATAATTTTTCATATGATTTTTGAAATCCTGCGAATTCACACATTCCAGAAGGACCGTGCGCTCCTGCAGGGGACGGCGGACAGACATTGCCGCACCGATGATCGGCAGCCATGCGTAGACGTTTTCCTTGTCTTCATGGCTTTCGCTGCAATACAGCTCAAGATACAGTTCTGCGTCAGCGTAACCGCTGTTGATCCAGAGCATGATGTAGGTCTGAGCAACATCTGCCAGAGGATTGCCGCAGGAAGCGAGAGTCCAGTCAATGGTATAGTAGATGCCGTCTTCGGAAAGGATGACGTTGGACAGGCAGAAATCGCCATGGCAGATCGCCGTGCCCTTCGCCATCGTTTCCAGACGGTTATGGAGGTCAAAACGGGTAGTTGCATCGAGTTCGGAAACGCTGATTTTCTGATTCAGCTCATCCTTCAGGCGATACAGATACGGGCAGTCTTTTTTGTGGATTGTATTCTGAAGATCGGCAAATGTACGGTAATACGTTGTTTTGTTTTCGGGATGCTCCGCCATCAGCTGCTCCATCGTCTTTCCGTGGATGTATTCCGTTACAATCGCCCACTTGCCGTCCAGATTCGTCACTTCCAGAACCTTCGGAATGCTGAGGCCGGTTTCTTCCAGACGTACATGGTTGGAGGCTTCGTTGAAGATCGCCGCCTTGCTGTAGGGAACATTGAAAACCTTGATACAGCGGTCCCCATCGCGGTAAATGGTCTTTTTGGTCCGTACCGCAATCACTCTGTCTAATTTCATATCTCTTCTTTCTCCTTACGTTTTTGATCCAGCAATTGATTGTTCAGATACGCCAGCGATACCGCCAGATTCTCCTGCAGGAAGAGAACTCCTTCGGGAAGGCGCAGCTTGCACGGTGCAAAATTCCAGATTGCCGTGATTCCGCTTGCCAGCATCTGATCGCATACCGCCTGTGCAGAGCCTTCTCCGACCGTGATAATTCCGATCTGGATCTCATGTGTCCGGCAAAAATCCTGAAATTGTGACATCGGGAGGACTTCCAGAGAACTATGTATTTTCAGAATCTGCTCGTTGCAGTCGAAAGCCGCCATGATCTGAACGCCGTATTTCTCAAACTCGTCGTATTCAAGCAAAGCTTTCCCGAGTTTGCCGGCTCCGACAAGTACCGCCGGAGTAAGCTTGCTCTGTCCCAGACAGGAT
>JBGVOJ010000417.1:0-4832 GCA_045126415.1 Eubacteriales bacterium
ACCTCTGCCGGAGTCTCCCGAAATTCCGAAAGACGGCGCAAAACGATGAACCGCACTTTCCGTCAGCGAACTGTATTTTTCCACCAGACGTTCGAAAGCACCTTCATCCTCCCGCTGCACACCGGCAAGCAGTTCCCGCAATTCCTTATCCACTGCGGCACTCCGAAAAAGAAATATAGTTTTTCTCTAAATAGATTATATCACAAATCACGAATTTGTCAATAGATACACAAAACTTTTTTAACATATTTAAGCAGAAAATGTATATTTTTCGCGCAGTATACGCATAAAATCCAAACCCTTCCGCTTTTTTATGCAGCAGGCTCTCATAAACCGCCGCTTATTTCTCAAAAAGATAATTCACATTACCGGTGACAAGCGCAACCAGTCCGCGATACACAACATCAGGCTTGTCCTCAAAATTCATCCGCATACGGGAAGCCTGCATAAAGGAATCCGCACGGAGCGTCAGATCAAACGCAAGACCGTCGCAGTCCTTGATCGTACAGTGGAAATTGTAGGTACCGTCTCCGTTCGGCTCCATATCGTGATGCATGACCGCGCCTCTCTTTTCCAGCGAAAGATGCCGCATGGCACTGATATAGCTTTTTTCACGGACAGCAGCAAGAAGCAGATCGTCCGCCAGTCCCTTGGCAATCAGCCGTCCGGTATCGGACACCGCATAGGAATCCCGGTCGGCGCCGGACGCCTCGGCCTCGCTGTCCTCATGCTGTATCCGCTGAATATGATTGTCTTCCAGCAATTCGTGGAAATACGTCACAAAATCAAAATAATCCACAAAACCGTCGCGGATCACGATGGTAGCGATATCGTTGTAGTCAAGTGGGTACCCGATCTTTTCAAGGAGGTACAGAATGAACACCTTGACCTGCTGCGGTGAATGGAAAGTTTCAGGCATAACACACTCCTGTCGGTTATAGGATAAAATCAGAGCAATCCGGGAAGAACGGGGACACTTTTCCTTGAAAAAAGCACCCCACGAACCTCTCTTTTACCCAAAAAAACGGGAAGTTGATTAACTCCCCGTTTTTTCACTTGCGGTTACGTTATGAATATCAGCCCTGACCGCCTGCAGCGTTATCTTCGCTTGCGGATGCGGTTCTTGCCTTATAAGTCATGTAATCCTTGAGCTGAGTATCGTTGAAGTCTCTGGTGCCGTAGTAGGTAGTGCCGATACCGGAGAGTTCGCCGAGATAGAGGTATGCGTCCTGAAGGAAGATGATCGGCATTACCGGCATATCTTCAAGGAGCTTTGCTTCTGCCTGATGGAGGATTGCCGCTCTTGCGGTTCTGTCCTTTTCAGCATAAGCGGATTCGATGAGCGCGTTGTAATCTTCGCTTGCATAACCGGAAATGTGGCCGTAGAGGTCATAGTTTTCGGAATTCATATCCACACCGTTACCGGAGAAGGATACTGCGAACTGAGACAGTGCGGAGAACGCGTCGGTGGAGAGCATCATCATATCGATTGCGATGACATCGAATTCACCGGAATCGTAGAGAGCCTGGAAGTTGTCAACGTAAATGGTGGAGTCAGTGGTGTTTGCGGTGGACTTTACAGCTTCTACGGTTACGTTGAAGCCGAGGTCGCCCCATACGCCTGCAACATAGTCAGCGATTGCAAGGTCAACTTCATTGTTGCGTACGGAAAGGGTGAAGGAGCCGCCGTTCACGCCTGCAGAAGAGAGAAGGCTCTTAGCGCCTGCAACATCTGCGGTGGAGGAAAGGACATTGCCGCCGACTTCACGGAAGGAAGTGCCGGACTTGGTATCGAATACCTTGTAGGGAACATAACCGGTTGCGGGCTTCGCGTAGGTTACGATGGAAACGATCTGGTTACGGTCGATCGCCATGGAAAGAGCCTTGCGGACTTCCGGCTTTGCGAACAGGTCGTTGTTGGTGTTGAATACGTAGGTGTGCGTACCCATCATATCGGTGATGGTAGCGTCTGCAGCGTACTGAGCACGAGCGGACAGCGGAATTTCGCCGTTGTAGAAAATACCGCCGGAGGTAAGAGCAGCGAGCTGAGCGTCTGCGTTACCGGTGCTGTAAGTAGTGAGAAGACGGTACGGGATAACGAACTTGTCAAGGGGTTCTTCCTTTTCCGCATCAAGATAGTAGTAGGAAGAACGTTCGAGACGAAGGGTGTTGCCGTAGATGATTTCCTTCGGGCAGAACGGACCGTTGGTTACGATGGAAGTGGACTTCTGAGCCCAGATTTCAGCGTCGTTGGCGTCCTTGTATCTCGTGATAACGTCTTCACGAAGCGGTACAAGCGCGATGGAGGAGCAGTTTTCGAAGAAGAGGTCGAGGTCAACCTTCTGTTCGAATTCAACCTGAAGAACGTATGTATCAACTGCAGCGATACCGAGGTCGTCAACGGTAGCGTCGCCGGTCTTTACGTCACGTGCGTTCTTGATATCAAAAAGGAGAGAAGCAGCTTCGTTCGGAGCATCCGGGTCGAGAAGTCTCTTCCAGGAGTAAACAAGGTCAGCCGCCTGAACGGTACGGCCGTCGCTCCATCTGGTGTTGTTGAGCGTGATCAGAATGCTGAACTCGCCGTCTTCGTCTTTTTCAACCTTGTAGCTCTTCATGAGAGCCTTTTCCCATTTGCCGTTTTCGCCGATGGTGGTAAGGCCTTCATAGATGAGGCTGTATGCCTTGAGCATTGCGTCGTCGGTAATGCTTCTCTGGGGGTCAAAGTCATATACCTCAGTAGTCAGGTACATGTCGATAATGGCACCTTTGTCGTAGTTGCCGGTTTCGTCTTTTTCAAGAGTGGTACATCCTGCCATGACCGATGCGGCCGTAATCATGGCGAGAACAAGGGATAACACCTTTTTCATGATTCAGTAAATCCTCCTCGTGCTTTCTTGTAATAAAGCGTAGTTGATACGGGTTATTTTAACTCACCACATTATAACACTTTTTTCAGAGATAATCAACATGTTCTTTCACCCCAAACACAAGTTTCATCCACATGCACAATTACAAGCGATTTTTTTGTGCAAGTTTTACACGCAATTTGAATAAAAATCTTCATAATCACGTCCCCCTCGGGCAAAAACTACAGCACAATCCTATTCTGCGGAGAAAAAACACAATGAATCAACGAAAAAGTGACCTGATCCTCGAAAACTTCGGCATGGAAGCGTCCCGTCCGCTCCATGCCGACCGCTCACAAAGCTGCGAACGGATGGGCTTTTCCGTCCATACCGCCACCCTCGGCACCGCCCGCTACCATACGATCGTAACAGGGAAACTCTGGCAGTCTCCCGCCGACGACCGCCGCCGCTGCGTCCGCCTCTGCGCCGCCATTCTCGGGGAATATCTGCGCTCTGCCGGTGTCTGCCGCGATGCCCGGATCCTGTTCGCCGGGATCGGAAATCCGGGTCTCGCTTCCGATGCCGTCGGTCCGAAAACCTACGCCCGCATCGTCGTGACACGCGGGGATTCCGTGCTGACCGGACTCGGCTTTCCGGAAATCGCCGCCGTATGCCCCGGTGTTCCCTTCCGCACAGGAATGGACACCGCCGAACAGATTTCCCTGCTTGCCGCCCACATGGAGGCCGACGTGATTTTGACAGCGGATTCCGTCGCCGCCCGGAGCCGCGAACGTCTCCAGACCGTGATCCAGATCACCGATGCCGGCATGACGCCCGGTTCGGCTCTGAACCACAGCAGTTCACCGATCACCCGCGAAACCATGCACCGTCCGGTGATTTCCATCGGGGTCCCGATGGTGATCCGCGCCGATCTTCTGGATGAATCCTTCACCGGCGAACCGATGTTCGTGACCCGTGCCGAAGCGGACACCGTCGCGGACTGCTACGCCGGCGTGATCGCAGGTGCGGTCAATCTCGCCCTTTCGGGAAACGCGGAAATTTCCGTCCCGTAAGTCTGTTTCCTCCGTTCCGCGCATAAAATGTGGTGAACAGGTTTTATGTCCCACAGAAGGAGGAAAAAATCATGGATGAAGAACGAACCTCACCAGAAAATACAATCTTAACCGAAAGCGAACCGAACGCGGAACTTCCCGCCGCTCTTCCGGAGCCTGTCGAAACGACAGAATCTCCAGAATTCTCCGAACCGGAAACGTCCGATACAGCACCGAAGAAAACAGGGCTTGTCCGCCGCGTTTTCCGCACCGCACTGACCCGCGTCCTTCCGTCGGTTCTTCTCATTATCGCCGTCACGGTCTATGCCGTGCTTGCCGTCACGTCCGTCCTGAATACGGAATTTACCGTCACGCAGTTCCTTCAGATCGTCCTCGGCGAATTCACCGGCGGCGCGGAATACGTCCGGTTCACGGAAACCGCTGCCGCGGAGAAAAACACCGTCACTCTTCCGCAGGAACTTTCTGCGGAACTTCCGGAAACGGCCGTCCGTCCTCCGGAAATCCCTTCCGTGACGGATACCGTCCCCTTCACACCGGACTTTCCGCTGTACCGTCTGGACATGTCCTCGTCCGCAAAAAACGCACTCGGTCTCAGCAACGAAACTCCGTATGATGTCGACCTGAACGTCCTCGCCGAAACCGGACGTGCCGTCCCGCCGTACGCGGAACTTGCAGAAATCTACGGAAGCTCCGCACCGGTTGTCCTGATCCTGCACACCCATGGGACTGAGGCATATTCCCCCGACGGAGCCATTGCTTATGCCGATACTACCGACTACGCTCGCTCAAACGATCCCGGCCAGAATGTGTTGGCAGTAGGAGAGCACATGGCCAAAATCCTGCGGGAACGAGGCATCCCCACCTTACACTGCACCATTCTCCATGACAAGGATGCCTACAAAGATGCCTATAT
>JBGVOJ010000418.1:0-7568 GCA_045126415.1 Eubacteriales bacterium
AAGAAATCAAAACATTGGACAAAAAGCAAAAATATCAATAGTAAACGATATAAGAACGACCTCGCGAACTATCTCAACGGCCGCGGGCTGAAATGCGTCACCGAGCGGATCGACGGAATCGAGGAAGTGATCGGTCACAAAGGCTCGATCATCCGTAAGGACGATGAGCTGATCATCTATGCCAGCCAGGAAGTCATCATGCGTACGAAGGTGGAATATCTCTACGCATGGGAGCTTCTCTCGCTCGAAGGCGTGGTCATCACCGCCATCGACATGGAACACGACAACGCGGAACGCAGCATCATCGCGTATTACAGCTATTGGCGGGAACTTGAGGATTAAGTCCGGAATATGGATATAATAATTGAAAACAATTACGAGGGAATGCTCATCCGCGAGGTTCTGAAAAACAGACTCGGCTATTCCGTCAACCTGATCAAAAAGCTGAAGTTTTCCCCGGACGGCATCCGCGTCAACGGGGAATGGGTGACGGTGCGGTATCAGCTGAAGCACGGCGACGTTCTGTCTCTCGCCGTGGAGGACAAGGATGAAGACGTCAGTCCGTACATCATTCCGGCGGATCTTCCTCTTGAGGTGGTATACGAGGACGAATACGTCACCGCGATCAACAAGCCGTACAATATGCCGGCGCACCCGTCGCTCGGGCATCAGCTCGACACCGCAGCGAACGCACTGGCGTACCGTTATCGCGACCGCGTATACGTTTTCCGTCCGGTGAACCGCCTCGACCGCGACACCAGCGGATGCATGCTCACCTCCAATACCCGTGATGCGTCGTACAAGATGTACCTCGCCATGACAAACGGAGAGATCCGCAAATCCTATATTGCCGTGCTCGACGGAATTCCGCCGCAGGACGAAGGAATCCTCGAATCGCATATGCACCGCAAGCCGGACAGCATCATCATGCGGGAGGAAACTTCTCACGATACGCCGGATGCCAAGCCTGCCATGACGACCTACCGTGTCCTCGCGAAGACGGAGACCCATGCGATCGTCCTTGCCAGTCCCATCACCGGACGGACACACCAGATCCGTGTGCAGTTTGCGGGAATCGGCTGTCCCGTGACAGGGGATTCCCTGTACGGTGCGGAATCTCCGCATATTATCCGTCATGCACTTCATTCGTGGCGGACGGAATTCCCGCATCCGATGACCGGGGAACGGATTACCGTTACCGCGCCCGTTCCGGCGGATATGCGATCCCTGATGGACGTGCTCGGTTTTCCTGATTTTCAAGAATAGAAAGGCAATGCAATGACCCGTTTTTTCCGAAGACTGAACCGGTATGTCCCGAAGGCTTCGATTATATTTTATATGATCGGAATTCTCGCCGCCGTGGTATACCTGATCTGTATTTTTTCCGCTGTCTTTGCGGATTTCATCAATATTCATATATCCTCGTTTTTCCGTGCGCTGAACGCCCATCTCACCGGCTGGATTCCGTTTTCTCTGGCGGAGTTCCTGCTTATCAGCTCTCCGATCCTGATCGTGTGCGCCGTGGTGCTGACCACACGCAGAGCCATGCGCGGACGCCGGTATTTCATCCGCTGCGTTACCGGGATTCTGTCAGTGGTTGTGCTGATCGCATCCATGTTCGTTTTCACGTTCGGCGCGGGCTACCGTGTCCCGATGATTGACCGGAAACTCGGCATCACGCGGGAAAAAGTGTCTGCCGAGGAACTGGCCGCGACGATGGAAATTGTCATCGAACGTCTGAACGAGCTGGCTCCGTATGTCACCTATATGGAAGAAAAAGGTTCAGTCCGGCCGTATACCCATGAGGAGACCGTGCAGCTCTGTCTTGACTCCTATGCCAAGCTGTCGGAGCAGCATCCGTTCATCCAGAAGCTCAACGCGCCGGTCAAGCAGATCATGCTGTCCGATTATATGACGTACACACATATTTCCGGGATGTACACCTTTTTTACCGGCGAAGCGAACCTCAACACCAACTACCCGTATTTCGTGAATGTCTATACCACCGCGCACGAAATGGCGCACCAGAGAGGGATCGCGCGGGAGAATGAAGCAAACTTCCTCGCCTACCTCGTCTGCATCACGTCGGATGACCTGTACATGCAGTATTCGGGGTATCTCAATATGTATGAATACCTCGCATCCCCGCTGTACAGCGCGTCACCGTCCCTTTACAGCAAGACGGTCGAAAAGCTCGATCAGTACGTGCGCTACGACCTGCTGTGCTACAGTGAATTTTTTGACAAATACCGCGACAATGCCGCCGCCGATGTGAGTGACGCGGTGAACAATACCTACCTCGTCCTTCAGGGGACGGAGGGGTCGAAGAGCTACGGAATGGTCGTTGACCTCGCCGTGGCGTATCATCTGAACGAAGAATGAATCTTATGAAAGGAGCGTGTCCGTGAAAAAAATCTGCTGTCTGCTGTTTATTATCCTGCTGTTCTGCGGACTTCTGACCGGTGCAGCGTCGGCATCCGGAGGACCCGGTGGAGAAGCGGAAGATCTTCCAAGTCTGTTTCAGAACGATGAAGCCTGGTACAAGGACGGTGCCGCTCCTCTGGTCTGCCGGGATGGGGTGTATTACGTTCCGGCGGAGCTGTTTGATCTGTTTGAGGAGATCCGTGTGACTTCGCCGACGGACAACAATCTGTTGGTTTACAATACGGTTGACGAACGCTATATCTCCATTCTGTTTGAGGAATGCCGTGCCGCCGTGAACGGGACGATCACCGAAGATATCTCCGTGTTCCGGGATGGGAGCGTGATCTATGTGGATGCCGTACAGGTTGCCGAAACGGTCGGGATTACGGCGGAAACGATCCCGCAGGAAAACGGCAGGATATCCATGCGTTTTACGGACGGTTCGGAACTTCTCACAACGGAAGAACTGCTGGCATCTTTTCTGCCCGAAGAGCCGTCGGATGAGTTTGCCGGACTGGAAGGGGAGGAAAAACGGGATCTCAAGCGGATATTTATCCTTTGCAGCGAGCCGGAACCGGACGCACAGTACCGTGCTCTCGACATGCTGCAGGAATATAATATGGGATATACGCTCTTCCTTTCCGCCGACACTTCCACGGAATCTCTCCTGCACGCGCTGGCCGGCGGGGAATACGGGATCCTGACCGAAACGGTCGGAAACGGCGAAGAAACCGTAGCGGAGCTGAATGCGATCAACGAGCGTTTTGGAAAGATCACGCATTACCGGACACACTTCACGATGACTACAGGAACAAATGCGGCGGATGAACGGCTGATTGCGGCCGCTTATTGCCCCGTGGCGCCGGATTTTGTCGTAAATCCCTCCGCAGACGCAGGGACCATGTTTGCCGATATGCTGCAGTACCTGGAAGAACATTATTACTGTTTCCTGCAGCTGGAGGATTGCTGGCAGACGGAGCAGATGCTGAAGCTGCTGAATCAGATCGACCGGGAAAAGTATATTACCTCGAACCTCGGACATTGAGCAATAAGGAGATTTGTATGGAAATCAAAAAGAAGATCCTGATCGTGGAAGACGAGAAAAACATCGCGATGGTTCTCGCGTATAATATAAAAAAGGAAGGATTTGACTGCGACGTTGCCTATGACGGGGAAACCGGACTGACGATGGCGATTACAGGTTCGTACGATCTGATCCTTCTCGACATCATGCTGCCGAAAATGAACGGTTTCGAGGTCTGCGAAAAGATCCGGTACAAAAGTCAGGTGCCGATCATTTTTGTGACGGCGAAAGAAGAGGAAAAAGACAAGATTTTCGGTCTGGAAACCGGCGCGGACGACTATGTCACCAAGCCGTTCTCCTTCCGCGAACTGCTGTCCCGCATCCGCGCCAACATCCGCCGTTCGTCCGGCGAAGTGATCCGCACGCAGGCGCCCGCACAGACGTCCTCGACCATCGTGATCGGAGAACTGGAGATCGATCAGGAGCATTATTCCGTCACGAAGAACGGAGAACCGATCGAGCTGTCCAAGAAGGACTATGACCTCATCGCTCTTCTTGCGGAAAACGCCGGAAAGGCGTTCACACGTGAGGAACTGCTCGAAAAAGTCTGGGGCTACGACGATTATTACGGCGATATCCGTACCGTGGACGTCGCGGTCAACCGTCTACGCAGCAAGATCGAAAAAGACACCGCGAAGCCGGAATATATCATGACAAAACGCGGCGTCGGCTATTACCTCTGTGCCAGATAAGACGATATGTATAAAAGTCTGTATTTCAAGATCGTTCTGATCCTTTTGATCTTCATCATTGCGGTCATGTGTGCGGTCGGCGCGATCCTCATGAACGGGGTTACGTCGTTCTACATCGGAGAATTCACCGGACAGATGACCGAATGTTTTGCGGATGACGGTCTTCTGATGATTGAGCTGGAACAGGTGACGGCCGATGAGCAGTACGCGAATCAGATGAAGCAGGTACTGGCATCATACGGGAGCCTTCTCGGGATCGACCAGTACAGAAACTATTTCGTCCTCAATACCGACGGGGAAATGCTGACCGGCTCCGACAGTGAGCTGGGGGCAGAACTGCCGGTGACCCCGAACATTCTTTCCGCCATCAATGATGCCGGCGAAAATATCAGTATGGGCGGGATGGATTACGCTGACTGGGCCGTACGTATGAACCGCGGCAGTGCAAATGACTGCATCGTCTACATCCGGGATTCCCTTGAGGAGATGCGGCAGCTCAACCAGATGCTGTTCACAATCATTCTGCAGGCAATGCTGATCGGGATCCTGATCGCCGTACTTCTGTCGTTCTTCCTTGCGAAAGCAATTTCCTCTCCGCTGCAGAGCCTGACGTATGACACGCAGCTCGTTGCGTCCGGGGAATTTACCCATGAAATCGAAGTCCGCTCGTCGGACGAGATCGGCGTTCTGGCCGATAACTTCAACTATATGAAAGAGCGTCTCCGCGCTACTCTTGAGGAAGTGGACGGAGAACGTGAAAAACTCGACATCGTTCTGTCGTGTATGCGTGACGCGGTTCTGGCATTTACCGCCGACGGACGTGTGCTGCATTTCAACAACAGCGCGGTGGAACTCTTCGGCGAGCCGTTGAAAAACGAAACGCTCGGCATGGAGCAGTGTTTCGAAATTCTGGATATCCCGCTGGTTCTGGAGGGCAACAGCATCAAGCTTACCTCTCCCGATGCCGCTGCGGAACATACCAAAGACGGTTTCATCTTCCGTGACCGTACCTGCGGCGCACGCGTGTACGACGTCAGCTTTGCGGTCATCCGCTATGTTACCGGAAAACGGCAGTCATCGGGGTGCGTCATTATCATCCATGATGTGACCGGACGGTACGAACTGGACGAAAGCCGCCGCGAATTCGTCTCCAATGTCTCGCATGAACTGAAAACGCCGCTGACCTCCATCAAGGCGTATACGGAAACGATCCTTTCCGACCCCGAAATGGACGCGGAAACCAGGGAGTATTTCCTCGGGATCGTACTCAGCGAAAGCGACCGGATGCACCGTATCGTTTCCGACCTGCTGGTGCTGTCAAGGCTTGACAACAAGCGGACGAACTGGAGTGTCGAGACTTTTGACCTCCGGCAGTCGATCCGCCGCCTCTGTGAAGTCATGCGCGGACAGGTCAGCGAACACAATCACCGCATCACGTTCGGCAGCCAGCGCGCTCTTCCCGAGATTACGGCAGACCGCCAGCGGATCGAGCAGGTCATCCTCAATATACTCTCCAACGCCATCAAATATACCCCGGACGGCGGGAAGATCGACATCAAGCTCACACAGATTCCGAAAAAATTCCTGCGGATCGAGATCGCCGACAACGGCATCGGGATCCCGGACGACGACATCGGACATCTGTTTGAACGCTTCTACCGTGTAGAGAAATCCCGTACGCAGGATGCGGGCGGCACCGGTCTGGGGCTTGCCATTGCGAAGGAGCTTGTTGAAGCACACGGCGGACGTATTTCCGTGAAGAGTACCCTCGGAGAGGGAACGACCGTCACGATCGACCTGCCCGTGGAATGCAAACTGGACGGGAACGAAAAAAAGTAAGAAAAATACTGAAAAAGAGTCATATCATGAAGAAAAACGTCTCCAAATCCTCCCGTGAACTTGGTGTCCGGATCGCTGTGCCGGTTCTTTTTGCCGCGCTCTGCTTTCTGACGATCCTGACAATCTCCACGATCAGCTGGAGCAACCGCGCATCCGCCGGATTCGATCTTGACGGTCTGACCAACGAAACGCGGCGTACGGAGGCGGATCTTGCCGATTACCTTCTGCCGGAATTTATCGGCGTTACCGTGGATGGTGTCCGCAGCGGTGTATCCGGTTCGGTGAATGTTATCTCCGAACTGTACGCACTTCTGACGCCGACCCTGCGCAGTGCATTTTACTCTACGGTACCCCTGAATGAGGGAAACTGGGAGAACTGTACCGCAGCGGAGAATTCCGTATACATCAAATACCACAGCGAACTTCCCGACGGGATCCTTGCCCTGTTCGCCGGAATGGGGACAAATACGTCTGCGGATTCCGTGAACTTCCGTGGAAACGTGCGGGAGATCTTTCTTCTGCCGCCAGCATCCGTTTCAGACGATACGACCATGATGACGCGGAGCGATTCCGGGGATCTGCGGATGTATGTGATCCCGAGTCACAAGGCGTCTGTCGGACGGGAAGAACTGGAGCGTTTTGTACGTTTCTACGGGACGGGGATGAACTCTTTCTTATTTAATGAAGGAAAATATGAATTCCTTGCCTGGACGGAGCCGGTTTATACCGAAGCTCTCCAGCAGAGACAGCTTATCATGACCGACGGGACGGCTGCTCTGATCCAGAACAGTTCCGGGGAAAGGGAGGAGATCCTGCGGAGGTTCGGGTTCAACCCCGACAAGCTGCTGAATGTTCACACCGAATCAGACGGTTCCGCCAGTTATTACGATACGCACGGGATCCTCTATTTCGGGGAATCATCGTTTGAATACGTAAGCTCTTCGGCGGACAACGGTCGGAGTGTCAGCGATATCCTCGGCAGAACATTTGCGCCGGACGGAAGTGCGGCAGACACGCTTGGGGATTATATCCGTGCGGCCGTCCTGCTGTACGAAGATATCGCGGCGGTCAATCCGATCTATGCCGGCGGGGAAGCGGATCTTCTGCTCCGTTCGGTGTCGTCGGAAAACGGAACAGTGACTCTCCGGTTCATGTATACGGTGGGAAACCTCCGGATCACCGATGAACAGGACGCCTACCGGATCACGTTTTCCGCAGGACGGGTCCAAAGTGCCGGACTGCATACCGTAGCGGTGCGTGTCCTGGCCGACCGGGCCTTCTCCTACATGGAATGGTGGTTTGCTTCGACTCTTGAACGCTTCAGTTCAGATGTCCGGCTTGTTTACCGCAGCGACTATGTTTCGGAATCTGTCACGGCGGAATGGGCGGCGGAGGAACTTACCTTTACGGGACCGGAAGAACCGACAGAGACGGAAAAGGAGGAAGATCATGGAGAATAACCGGATCATGAGGTTTCTTGCGGTCATTCTTCTGATTGCGTGCGTGATCGTTGCCGTGACGCTGATCTG
>JBGVOJ010000419.1:0-3266 GCA_045126415.1 Eubacteriales bacterium
CGGAGTTCCGGACGTACGTCGCTGTTTTCAACGATTGCGAACGGAGGAGTCTGCGCTTCCGCGAGAACCTTGAAGGATTCGACGTAAACTTCGATTTCACCGGTGGGAAGGTTCTTGTTGATGGCCGCTTCGCCGCGGGAACGGACGGTACCGGTCGCGGAGAGAACATATTCCGCACGTACGCCGAACGCGGTGTTGAAGATGTCTTCGGGGGTGGTGTCGTCGAAGGCGAGCTGGAGAAGACCGGTGCGGTCGCGGACGTCGATGAAAATGAGGCTTCCGAGGTCGCGCTGTCTCTGGCACCAGCCGGTTACGGTAACTTTCCGGCCGATATCCTTTGCGGTAAGGGTACCGCAGTAGTCGGTTCTTTTATCTGCACTGGTAAATGACTGCATGGTAATGATGTCCTTTCAGTATTATATTGATGGTATATTTAAGTTTTTATAAAACGATCCGGTTCTCTTTCCGGTCTGTTCCGGTATAATCTGTATACCGCATATGACCACTTCCCTTCAAGGTTCTGCCTTACTGCGGAAATCCGAGGAAATCCTGCAGGGCATCGAGGGTATGACCGGAATCGACCGCGTAAACGGTCATGCCGCATTCCTCTGCCGCACGTGCATTTTCCGCAGAAACGGTGCAGACCACGGTGGTTTCCGGGGAGATTTTGAAATTGTCCGCCGCGAGACGGTACAGTTCCGGCACGTCCTCACCGGTAAGCAGGAGATCGAACAGATCCCGGTCAAGTCCGTTGTCCGCAGACGCGGAAACGGCGGCGAGCTTGAGTTCGGTCTTTGAAAGCACTTCCAGCAGACGTTCGTCTGCCGCAAGACCGTCTGTAAGGTCAAAAATGACGAGCTGCCACCTGCACTTTTCGTACATGGCGTCGTTTTCGTGCCAGCTTCTGCCCATGTTGCGTTCGTATTTCTTGACATACGCGCGGGTGAATTCGTCGGCGGTGATGCCGTAGGATTCCATCATGTCGAACAGGTACATGAACGTGTCCGCGACTTCTTCGACGAAGTGTTCGCGCACGCTTTCGTTGTTCATGATGCCGTCCGCGCCCTTTTTCTTGATGATCGCGATGGCTTCCCCGAGTTCGTCGATGCTCCACAGGATGGAAAACGGCGCGTGCTCGGGTGTGCGGCTGTCGATCCAGCCCTTTTCGACCGCGAGGTCATGCTGCATCTTCAGGAACTGCGAGATTTTCCCGTCCATGGCGATGCTCCTTTTACTTCGTCTTGATAAAGTCGATGATTTCGTCGAGTTTAAGGGTGGTCTGTTCGCTGGTAGACATTTCCTTGATGGTGGCACTTCCGTTTTCGATTTCGGAATCGCCGAGCATGAGGACGTATTCCGCCGCGATCTTGTCCGCGTACTTCATCTGCGCCTTGAGGCTTCTGCCCATGATATCGCAGTCCGCGCCGATGCCGGCATTGCGGAGTTCGCTGACGATTTCCATCGCCTTTGCGGATGCTGCTGCGCCCATCGAAGCGATGTACAGCTTCGGGACGGCGAGTCTCGGTACTTCGATGCCACACTGCTTCATCGCGAGGATGATACGGGTGATGCCCATACCGAAGCCGATGCCGGCCATCTTCGGACCGCCGAGTTCTTCCATCAGACCATCGTAACGGCCGCCGCCGCAGACGGTGCTCTGGGAACCGATGCCTTCGGCGATGAATTCGAAGACGGTACGGGTATAGTAGTCGAGACCGCGGACAATGTGCGGGTCAACGACGTAGTCGATGCCGCAGGCTTTCAGATAGCCTTCAAGTTCGTCCATATGTGCGCGGCATTCCGGACACAGGTGGTCGATCGTGCGGGGAGCGTTTTCCGCGACCTTCTTGCAGGAATCGTTCTTGCAGTCGAGTGCGCGGAGCGGGTTGGTTTCGATACGGTCAAGGCAGGTGTCGCACAGTTCGTCGGAGTGGGACTTGAGGTAATCCTTGAGCGCCGCACGGTATGCGGGACGGCAGTTCGGGCAACCGATGGAGTTGATATGCAGCTTGATGCCGGTGATGCCGAGTTCGCGGATGACGGTGTCGCCGAGGGAGATGATCGTGAAGTCCGCACCCGCGGAAGGTGCGCCGAACATTTCGGTACCGAACTGGACGAATTCGCGGCTGCGTCCCGCTTCGGGCTTTTCATAGCGGAAGCAGTTGATGACGTAGTAATACTTGAGCGGGAGGGTGTCGGTCGCCTTGCCGTTTTCGATGATGGCGCGGGCTACGGACGCGGTGCCTTCCGGACGGAGCGCGTAGACGGTGCCTTCCTTATCGGTGAAGGTGTACATTTCCTTCTGGACAACGTCGGTGGTTTCGCCGACGCCGCGGCGGAAGAGACCGATTTCTTCAAACGTCGGAACCTTGATTTCGGTGAAGCCGAAGCGGTCGGCGACGTCGCGGACTTTCTTTTCTATATAGTTCCACGCGAACACGTCGGGCGCCATGACGTCCATCGTACCGCGGGGCTTGATGATTTTTTCCATGTTGTTCTCCATTAACAGGGCATAAAATGCCGATTTTCTCTGATTATATAAGTATAGCAAAAATTCTGCGATTTATCAAGTGGCAAAGTGTTATTTTATCAATAAAAATCGGGGGAAAACTTTTTTGAAAAAAAGTTTTCCCCCAAGCCCCCTTTCAAAAAACTTCAATCGGGGACAAAAGACAAGGTTTATCTGAATTTTTCGATGAGAAGTGCGTCGCCTGCGTTTGCCTTGATGAGGATTTTTCCGTCCGTAACGGTCGTTTCGTACAGGAATTCCGCACCGTCCGCGGTGATGCGGGAAACTTTCGCTTCCGCAAAGGTACAGCCGGGGATGTCCCGTACGCCGTCAAATGCGTCGTCGCTGTAGAAGACATACGTGTCCGGTTTCAGAACCATCGGAAGCAGGACGCTGTGTTCGTCCTTGAGGAGGATACCGTTTTCCGTGATGGTTTCGTCCGCCGAACGGCTCACGATACCGCCGGAGAAGTACGCGGTCTTGCCGGATTCGTCGTTTTCGATGCGTTCGCGCTTATGTTCGCAGAGGCAGAAATACGGGAGCTGGATCATGCAGAATTCGCGGGTGAACGGGGTGATCCACGCGTCGTCCCGCAGATTTCCGCCCATCCAGAGGTGTTCGCCGTGGATGTTGCCGTAGAATGTGCGGACGAAGGCGTAATCGTGCGGAAGTCCGCCGCCGAACTGCTGCGGAGGATAGGTGAGGTATTCGTCGTCGCGGATGTTGTCGAACCACCAGAGCGCGGCGATGCGTCCGA
>JBGVOJ010000420.1:0-12865 GCA_045126415.1 Eubacteriales bacterium
GCAACTACGAGGATCGCGCCGTCCATCTGAGCAGCGCCGGTGATCATGTTCTTAACATAGTCGGCGTGACCAGGGCAGTCAACGTGTGCGTAGTGACGGGTTTCGGTTTCGTATTCAACGTGTCTGGTGTTGATTGTGATACCACGAGCCTTTTCTTCGGGAGCGTTGTCGATCTGGTCGTAAGCAAGGAATTCTACATTGCCTGCGCCGAGAGAAAGAGTCTTAGTGATAGCAGCGGTAAGGGTGGTCTTACCATGGTCAACGTGACCAATCGTACCAATATTTACATGGGGCTTGGTACGCTCAAAATGTGCCTTAGCCATTGGTGTAATCCTCCTAAATTTAAGGTTGATACTATTATATAATATTTTGATGCGTTTGTAAAGGGGATATGCATATTTTTGAGACAAGCTTTTTGTAAACTTTTCTCAAATTTTTATGCAATTGAATGAAACCGGGGGAAGAACTCCTTAGTTGGAGCCCTTCTTACCCTGGATATTGTCACGGATGCTCTTCGGAACTTCTGCGAAGTGGTCGGGTTCCATGGAGTACTGACCGCGGCCCTGCGTGCAGGAACGGAGAGCAGTCGCATAGCCGAACATTTCAGACAGCGGAACGAAAGCGTTGATCTGGTATGCACCGAATACCTGGTCCATGGAGTTGACCTGGCCGCGTCTCTGGTTGATGCCGCCGATAACGTCGCCCATGTAGTCTTCGGGAGTGATAACAACGACCTTCATGATCGGTTCGGTGAGAACCGGGTCTGCCTTCTGCATTGCATCCTTGAATGCCATGGAACCGGCAATCTTGAATGCCATTTCGGAAGAGTCGACTTCATGGTAGGAACCGTCGTAGAGGTTGACCTTAACGTCAACTACGTTGTAACCTGCGAGAACGCCGTTGTTCATTGCGCTCTTGATACCGTCTTCGATTGCGGGGATATATTCCTTAGGAATAGCGCCGCCGACAACGGTATTTTCGAATACGAAACCTGCACCGGGTTCGTTGGGTTCGATATGGATCTTGACGTGACCGTACTGACCCTTACCACCGGACTGACGAGCATACTTGAGGTCGGAGTCTGCACCCTTGCGGATGGTTTCCTTGTAAGCAACGCGGGGCTGACCTACGTTTGCTTCGACCTTGAATTCGCGGAGGAGACGGTCAACGATGATTTCGAGGTGAAGTTCACCCATACCAGCGATGATGGTCTGACCGGTTTCTTCGTCGGTGGAGGTACGGAAGGTCGGGTCTTCTTCAGCGAGCTTCGCAAGAGCGATGCCCATCTTTTCTTCGCCGGCTTTGGTCTTGGGTTCGATGGCAACACGGATAACCGGTTCCGGGAATTCCATGGATTCAAGAATGATAGGATTCTTTTCGTCACAGAAGGTGTCACCGGTGGTGGTGTTCTTAACGCTTACAACGGCTGCGATATCGCCGGAGTAACATACATCGATGTCCTTACGGTCGTTGGCGTGCATCTGGAGGATACGGCCGAAACGTTCGCGTGCGCGCTTAGCAGGGTTGTAAGCGGTTTCGCCGGTCTGGATCTTACCGGAGTAAACACGGAAGAAGCAGAGCTTACCAACGAACGGGTCGGTCATGATCTTGAATGCGAGAGCGGAGAAGGGTTCGTCATCGGAAGCCGGACGTTCTTCTTCTTCTTCGGTAACAGGGTTGATACCCTTGATTGCGGGGATGTCAAGCGGAGAAGGCATGTAGTCGATGATTGCGTCGAGGAGCTTCTGAACGCCCTTGTTCTTGTAGGAAGTACCGCAGACAACAGGAACGATCTTGTTGTCGATGGTAGCCTTACGAAGAGCTTTCTTGAGGTCTTCCACGGGAATTTCTTCGCCTTCGAGGAAGAGTTCAAGAAGTTCATCATCGGTTTCAGCGATTGCTTCGACCATTGCGTCGTGGTATTCCTGAGCCTTATCGAGCATATCTGCCGGGATCGGTTCCACACGCATGTCCTTGCCGAGGTCATCATAGTAGATGTCGGCTTCCATGGACATAAGGTCGATGATACCGCAGAAAGTATCTTCAGAGCCGATCGGAAGCTGGATCGGAACTGCGTTTGCCTTCAGGCGTTCCTTCATCATGTCAAGAACATGGTAGAAGTTGGCGCCCATGATATCCATCTTATTTACATAAGCCATTCTCGGAACGCCGTACTTGGTAGCCTGTCTCCATACGGTTTCGGACTGCGGTTCAACGCCGCCCTTTGCACAGAATACAGTGACAGAACCGTCAAGAACTCTGAGAGAACGCTCTACTTCAACAGTGAAGTCAACGTGGCCGGGGGTGTCGATAATATTGATACGCGTATTCTGCCAGAAGCACGTGGTAGCAGCGGAGGTAATGGTGATACCTCTTTCCTGTTCCTGTTCCATCCAGTCCATAGTCGCGGAACCATCGTGGGTTTCGCCGAGCTTATGGGTCTTACCGGTATAGAAAAGAATACGCTCTGTCGTAGTAGTCTTACCAGCGTCGATGTGAGCCATGATGCCGATATTTCTAGTACGTTCAAGTGAATATTCTCTTGCCATAGTATTATTCTAAACTCCTTAATTAATAACGGTACTGCTGTCGGGTTCGCGAGATTGCGGGGATTGGTGGGGTTTGGGGTAAAGGATGGGGAAAACTTTTTTTGAAAAAATTTTCCCCGCGAGAACCTGATATTCGATTCTCAAAAAAATTAATACTTGAAGTGTGCGAATGCCTTGTTGGCTTCTGCCATTCTGTGCATTTCTTCCTTACGCTTGAATGCACCGCCGGCATTGTTCTTCGCATCCATGATTTCCGCAGCAAGGCGTTCTGCCATGGTACGTTCGCCTCTGGTACGAGCATAAGCTACGATCCAGCGGAGACCGAGAGTCTGACGGCGTTCGGGACGAACTTCCATCGGAACCTGGTAGTTGGAACCACCGACACGGCGAGCCTTAACTTCAAGAACGGGCATGATGTTTTCGAGAGCTTCGGTGAATACTTCGAGAGGATTCTGACCAACCTTAGCTTCTACTTCTGCGAATGCGTCATAAACGATCTTCTGAGCAACGCCCTTCTTACCATCGAGCATTACGTTGTTGACAAGCTTGGTAACGAGCTTGGAGTTGTAAAGCGGATCCGGCAGGACGTCTCTTTTAGAAATCTGACCTCTTCTTGACACAGTAACTTCCCTCCTTCATTAAAATTATGAATTCATAGGTACTCGAGAATAATTCCCGCTCGTGCTAAGTCGGTCATATAAACATTTATTACTTATATGGTGGACTTTACACAAACGATCGAGTGAAAGATAAAAATGCTTGGGGCTGTACGGGGGAGTAAGAATTACTTCTTAGCTCTCTTTGCGCCGTACTTGGATCTGGACTGCTTGCGGTTTGCAACACCCTGTGCGTCGAGGGTACCACGGATGATGTGGTAACGTACACCAGGAAGGTCACGAACACGGCCGCCGCGGATAAGAACTACGGAGTGTTCCTGAAGGTTGTGGCCGATACCCGGGATGTAAGTGGTAGCTTCCATACCGTTGGTAAGTCTTACTCTGGCGATTTTACGGAGAGCGGAGTTCGGCTTCTTCGGACCCATAGTAGTAACCTTGGTGCATACGCCGCGCTTCTGGGGAGAGCTCTGATCGGTGGGACGATTCTTGAGAGTGTTGAAGCCCTGCTGAAGAACCGGAGACTTGGATTTGTAAGTCTTGTCCTGTCTGCCCTGCTTAACGAGCTGGTTAAATGTAGGCATTGTTGTCCTCCTTTTCTGAAGTAATAAATGTTTATAATACAACCGGGAGAAAATCCCGGGTTGCAGGCATATGAAAAGTACCCGAAATTCGCGTACGCCGATATTATATCATCCGATTTCGCATTTGTCAAGCGGGTTGAAATGATGTAATTCAGTTTCTCCCACTTGCACAAGAATCATTCCGAATTTAGAAAATTATTAGAGATTTTTTCGGACAGGAAAATACAGAATACCAAATTATTCGTTTGGATTATAAGGTAGAAAAATGACCGTCAGGTCATTTTTCAAATTAATGCCCACAACGCAGGAGATTGCTTCGCAACTCCGGCGGCGCCTAAGAGGACCGGTCGCGGTCCTCTTAGGAATCTCCACGACCAGAGGAAGGTACCTCCGGACACCTCCGTCTGAGGAACGAAGTTCCTCAAGGAGACTCGGCCTCGAGGCCTCAGACAGACAGCGGTTTTCACGCGGCAGATCGTTCGGAAGAGACAAGGTCTGGGTGCAGATTTGTCAAAAGCGTTTGTTCACTACAAACACCCGGAGCGAATACCGTCACCCTTTTGCCCGCGGTTAGCCCAATAAAAAACGTGCGATTTTCGATCATTATATCTATGAACAAGCGGACAGTTTTCTGGATATGATGCAGTGCACCTTGCGAGGTGACCAGAGGAAACCTCCTCTGGTCGGGGTGATTCACAAGAGGGCCACGACTGGTCCTCTTGTGCGCCCGCCGCGTAGGCGATAAAATTGAAAAAAGCACCGGAACGGTGCTTTTTTCTTCCTTATAAATAAACGTGAAGTTTATTCCTCAAAATCCTTAAGCGAAGCTTCGAAGTCTTCATCCGTGGGATCTTCGTCGTCAAAATCGTCAGAACCGTCGTCGAAGTCAGGTTCGAATTCTTCCTCTTCGACAGGCATTTCGTCCATGTCGAAGTCCTCGTGAACGAGATCGAATTCGTCGTCCTCTTCTTCCGTGCCGCGGATGACTGCCTTGGCATCTTCGATTTCAAGGTCGGTCAGATCCATGTTGTACAGCGGGGATTCCATCGGACGGGTGCGTTCTACGTCGATCTTGCGGTAGCAGTCCATACCGGTACCGGCAGGAATCAGACGACCGATGAGTACGTTTTCCTTGAGCGCACGGAGATGGTCGATCTTGCCCTTGATCGCTGCTTCCGTGAGAACCTTGGTGGTTTCCTGGAAGGACGCTGCGGACAGGAAGGATTCGGTGAGAAGGGATGCCTTGGTGATACCGAGAAGTACCGGCTCGCCTTCCGCTCTGCGGAGTTCGATTTCGCCTTCCGCGATGCGGCGGTCGATTTCTTCGTTTTCTGCGTAGAATTCGCCGAGGTTGACCGTTGCACCGGAGAGAAGCGGGGTGTCGCCCTGATCGGTGATCTTGATCATACGGGTCATCTGACGCGCAATAACTTCGATGTGCTTGTCGTTGATGTTGATACCCTGGCTGCGGTATACCTTCTGTACTTCAAGAAGGATATAGTCGTAGACATCGTCAATGCCGTTGATACGGAGGATGTCCGCCGGGCTCTTGTCACCTTCGGTCAGCGCCGTGCCGGGTGCGACGTGTACGCCGTCATCGACTACGATGTTGGTGCCGAACGGGATCTGATAGATGATGTCTTCGCCGCCATCGTCGGGCGTGATGGTGATGTTGTGCGTCTTCTTGACTGCCGTGATAGTGACGGTACCTGCACATTCCGCAACCATTGCGGTCTTCTTCGGCTTGCGCGCTTCAAAGAGTTCTTCAACTCGCGGAAGACCCTGGGTAATGTTCGCTGCTGCGACACCACCGGTATGGAAGGTACGCATCGTAAGCTGGGTACCCGGTTCACCGATGGACTGTGCTGCGATGGTACCGACGGATTCACCGACGTTGACCGGGCGGTCGTTGGCAAGGTCGGAACCGTAGCAGTGTGCGCAGACGCCGTAGCGGGAGCGGCACTGGAGGACGGTGCGGATGTGGACGCGTTCGATGCCGGCAGCCACGATGCGCTTTGCGGTCGCTTCGTCGATCATCGTATTGTTTTCAGCAAGGAGTTCGCCGGTTGCGGGATCGCAGAGGTCGCCGATGAGGTAACGTCCGATAAGACGGTCCTTCAGGGGTTCTACGACCTGTCCGTCGATCTTGATGTCGGAAACCCAGATACCGTGGTTTGCGCCGCAGTCCTGTTCGCGGATGATGACATCCTGCGCAACGTCTACGAGACGACGGGTCAGGTAACCGGAGTCGGCGGTCTTCAGCGCGGTGTCGGACAGGGACTTACGCGCACCCTTTGCCGCCATGAAGTATTCGAGAATGGAAAGACCTTCACGGAAGTTGGACTTAACCGGGATTTCAATGGTACGGCCGTTGGTCGCGAACATGAGGCCTCGCATACCTGCGAGCTGACGCATCTGGGTCATGGAGCCTCGGGCACCGGAGTCCGCCATCATCTTGATGGAGTTGTAACGGTCGAAGTTTGCCTGAAGAGCGGCGATAACGTCGTCGGTGGTCTTTTCCCAGCGCTTGACGACTGCGGAATAGCGTTCTTCTTCGGTAAGTTCACCGCGGTTGAACAGCTTACGGATCTTTTCGACGTCCTTTTCGGCCTGTGCGATGAGGGTGTACTTTTCCGGCGGGATGGTCATGTCGGCGACGGAAATGGAGATGGAGCCTCTGGTGGAGTACTTGTAACCCATTGCCTTGATTTCGTCGAGCACGGCGGAGGTTACCGCGAAGCCGTGGGTACGGATACAGCGGTCAACGATGTCGGAGAGCTTACCGGAGCTGGTGACGAAGTCAACTTCGAGCTTGAATGCGTTTTCCGGCTTGCTGCGATCAACGTAGCCGAGGTCCTGCGGGATCGCGCGGTTGAAGATGAAGCGGCCGAGGGTACCCTTGACGCGTCCGGTCTGTTCCACACCGTCGATGACCTTGGTCATGCGGATTTCGATGGGAGCGTGGAGGCCGAGGAGACCGTTTTCGTACGCCATCATAGCTTCGTCGAAGTCACGGTAGCACTTGAGGTGATCCGGATCGCCGGTATCACCGGGTTCGCCGGGCTTGTCGATGGTAAGTTAGAAGGAGCCGAGGACCATGTCCTGGGACGGAACCGCGATTGCACGGCCGTCAACCGGCTTCAGGAGGTTGTTTGCGGAGAGCATGAGGAAGCGCGCTTCTGCCTGAGCTTCGGCGGAAAGCGGAACGTGTACCGGCATCTGGTCGCCGTCGAAGTCCGCGTTGAACGCCTTACATACGAGCGGGTGCAGCTTGATTGCCTTCCCTTCGACGAGGACGGGTTCGAACGCCTGAATGGACAGACGGTGAAGGGTCGGTGCACGGTTCAGAAGAACGGGATGGGACTTGATAACATTTTCAAGAGAATCCCATACGTCGTTGTGAACCTTTTCGACTTTTTTCTTTGCCTCCTTGATGTTGGCAGCCTTGCCGGTTTCGACGAGTCTCTTCATAACGAAGGGCTTGAAGAGTTCGAGTGCCATTTCCTTCGGCAGACCGCACTGGTAAATCTTGAGGTCCGGACCGACAACGATAACGGAACGGCCGGAATAGTCAACTCGCTTGCCGAGGAGGTTCTGACGGAAACGACCCTGCTTACCGCGGAGCATTTCGGACAGAGACTTGAGCGGGCGGTTAGATGGGCCGGTGACGGGCTTGCCGCGGCGGCCGTTGTCAATGAGAGCGTCGACCGCTTCCTGGAGCATACGCTTTTCGTTGCGGATGATGATATCCGGCGCGTGGAGTTCCATGAGGCGCTTCAGACGGTTGTTGCGGTTGATGACGCGGCGGTAGAGATCGTTGAGGTCGGAGGAAGCGAAACGTCCGCCGTCGAGCTGTACCATCGGACGGATTTCCGGCGGGATGACCGGAACCACGTCGAGAATCATCCATTCGGGATGGTTGCCGGACTTACGGAAAGCTTCGACAACTTCGAGACGCTTGATGATGCGGATCTTCTTCTGGCCGGAAGCGGTTGCAAGTTCTGCCTTGAGCTGTTCGGCAAGAGCTTCGATGTCGAGTTCTTCGAGCAGTTCGCGGATCGCCTGCGCACCCATGCCGACGCGGAAGTCGGAGCCGTACTTTTCGTATGCGTCGCGGTATTCCTTTTCGGTGAGAAGTTCGTACTTCTTGAGGTTGGTATTGCCTTCGTCAATGACGATGTATGCGGCAAAATATAAAACTTTTTCGAGAAGTCTCGGTGAAATGTCGAGAAGCAGACCCATGCGGGACGGGATGGCACGGAAGTACCAGATGTGGGAAACGGGAGCTGCGAGGGTGATCTGACCCATACGTTCACGGCGGACCTTCTTCTGGGTTACCATAACGCCGCACTTTTCGCAGACCTTGCCCTTGTATCTCTGGCGCTTGTACTTACCGCAGAGACATTCCCAGTCCTTGGTAGGACCAAAGATTCTCTCGCAGAAAAGACCGTCGCGCTCTGCCTTGAGGGTACGGTAGTTGATCGTTTCGGGCTTCTTGACTTCGCCGCAGGACCAACTCGAAATCATTTCCGGAGACGCTAAACCGATTTTAATAGAATCAAATACATTGCGTTCCATTGACAGTATCCTTCTCTATATATATTTAATTGTAAGGTTTGTCTCACCCTTACAGGAGCAGATATCGGAATTTCAAAAACTCAAACCGGAATTCGTGCAGATTTGCACCCAACTTTGTTTTATCTGTCCAGTTTAAAAGTTTTTGAAGTGGGGGTGCGGGGGAGAAACTTTTTTCAAAAAGTTTCTTCCCCGCGAAAAATCATTTTATTCGAAATCATCGTCGTCGAAGGAGCGTTCTCCGCTTTCGAAGGCGAACATCATGCTGTCGTCGGGTTCCTGATCCTCGAAGGATTCATCCTGGAAGGACTTGTACATGTCGTCGGTTTCGACGGCGGTACCGATGTCTTCTTCGGTGATGTCGTTGCCGTCGGAAACGATGTTCGGGCTCGGGATATCGTCGTCGCCGATGGAAGCGAGTTCGATTTCTTCGCCGTCTTCGCCGAGGACGCGGATGTCAAGCGCAAGGGACTGAAGTTCCTTGACAAGAACCTTGAAGGCTTCCGGAACACCCGGAGTCGGGATATTCTGACCCTTGACGATTGCTTCGTAGGTCTTTACACGGCCGATGGTATCGTCGGACTTGACGGTGAGGATTTCCTGAAGAGTATAAGCCGCGCCGTATGCTTCGAGCGCCCATACTTCCATTTCCCCGAAACGCTGACCGCCGAACTGTGCCTTACCGCCGAGAGGCTGCTGGGTAACGAGGGAGTAAGGACCGGTGGAACGTGCGTGGATCTTATCGTCAACGAGGTGGTGGAGCTTGAGGTAGTACATGATGCCCACGGTAACCGGGTTGTCGAACGGAACGCCGGTACGTCCGTCGTAGAGGATGGTCTTACCGTCCACAACGCGGAGCTTGCCCTGTCTGCGGAGTTCTTCGAGGTGAGCGGCGTCTTCGCGTTCTTCGCCGGTGATCGGACGGAGGTCGCGCATGCCGGTTGCCGCGTCGAAGGATTCTTCGAACAGGTTCTTACCGGTTACGTTTTCGTTCGGGAGAACCGCGCGGTCAAGACCGGCGAGCTTGAGACATTCGGAGATGTCCGCTTCGGTTGCGCCGTCGAATACGGGGGTCATGATCTTCCAGCCGAGCTTCTTTGCCGCGATGCCGAGGTGAACTTCGAGCACCTGACCGATGTTCATTCGGGACGGAACGCCCAGCGGGTTCAGCACGATGTCAAGCGGAGTGCCATCGGGCAGGAACGGCATGTCTTCCGGCGGGAGAATGCGGGATACGACACCCTTGTTCCCGTGACGGCCTGCCATCTTGTCGCCGACGGAGATCTTACGCTTCTGGGCGATATAAACACGGACGACCTTGTTGACTCCCGGAGGAAGTTCGTCGCCGGCTTCTCTGGTGAATACCTTGACGTCTACGATCGTACCGTTTTCGCCGTGCGGAACGCGGAGGGAGGTGTCACGTACTTCGCGTGCCTTTTCGCCGAAGATGGCACGGAGCAGGCGTTCTTCCGCGGTCAGTTCGGTTTCACCCTTCGGGGTAACCTTACCGACGAGGATATCACCTGCGCGTACTTCGGTACCCTTCTTGATGATACCGTTCGCGTCGAGGTCCTTGAGTGCGTCGTCACCGACGTTCGGGATTTCGCGGGTGATTTCTTCCGGTCCGAGCTTGGTGTCGCGCGCTTCGTGAGAGTATTCTTCGATGTGGATGGAGGTGTAAACGTCGTCGCGTACGAGGCGTTCGTTCAGAAGAACGGCGTCTTCGTAGTTGTAACCTTCCCAGGTCATGAAGCCGATGAGGGCGTTCTTACCGAGGGCGATTTCACCGTCGGAAGTGGAGGGACCGTCGGCGATGATCTGACCGGCTTCGACGCGGTCACCCTGATTGATAATGGGTCTCTGGTTGACGCAGGTACCCTGGTTGGATCTCTTGAACTTGATGAGGTGGTAGGTGTCCTTGTGACCGTCATCGCAGTGAACGACGATTTCGTCCGCGGTAACACTTTCCGCCCAGCCGCTGTTTTCGCAGACAACGACAACGCCGGAGTCTACGGCAGCCTTGTATTCCATACCGGTACCGACGATCGGAGAGTCGGTGGTAAGGAGCGGCACAGCCTGCTTCTGCATGTTCGAACCCATGTGCGCACGGGAGTTGTCATCGTTTTCAAGGAAGGGGATCATTGCGGTAGCGACGGAAACGACCATCTTCGGGGAAACGTCCATGAGGGTGATCTTGGCCGGTTCCACTTCAAGGATTTCCGCGCGGCTTCTTGCAACGACCTTCGCATTCTTGAAGCAGCCGTTGTCGTCGAGGGGTTCGTTTGCCTGAGCGACGATGTGGTTGTCTTCGATGTCGGCGGTCATGTATTCGATTTCGTCGGTGACACGGTGACGGACGGTGCCGTCTTCCATGGTTTCGTGAACGACCTTGCGGTACGGAGCTTCAATGAAGCCGTACTTGGAGATCTTCGCGTAGGTTGCGAGGTAGGAAATCAGACCGATGTTCGGACCTTCGGGGGTTTCGATCGGGCACATTCTTCCGTAGTGCGTGTAGTGAACGTCACGGACTTCGAAGGATGCACGGTCACGGGAAAGACCGCCGGGGCCGAGTGCGGAAAGACGTCTCTTGTGGGTCAGTTCCGCGAGGGGGTTGTTCTGGTCCATGAACTGGGAAAGCGGGGAGCTTCCGAAGAATTCACGGATTGCGGTAACAACGGGACGGATGTTGATGAGGGTCTGGGGGGACAGCGATTCGTTGTCCTGGATATTCATTCTCTCCTTGACGATCTTGTCCATACGTGCGAGACCGATGCGGAGCTGGTTCTGCAGGAGTTCGCCGACGGAACGCAGACGACGGTTGCCGAGGTGGTCGATATCGTCGGTGGTACCGATGTCGTGGGACAGAGCGAGCAGGTAGTTGATGGAGGAGAGGATATCTTCACGGGTGATGTGCTTCGGGCAGAGTTCCGCGATGCGGCGCTTTGCTTCCTTGCGGATGGCGTCTTCGTCACCGCCGCAGTTGTTCATGATGTCGAGAAGGACGTCGAGACGGCACTTTTCGGCAACACCGGAGGAGGCGAGGTCGTAGCCGAGGATGTAAACCGGGTCAACGGCGCCGTTGGAGAAGACCTTGACTTCGGTTGCGTCTTCGAGTTCGAGATAAACTTCGCAGACACCGGCACGTTCGATTTCGAGAGCTTCGTCGATGGTGAGAACGCGGCCGTTTTCGAAGGCTTCTTCGCAGAGGATTTCACCGGTGATCGGGCTGACCACAGGACGGGAGAGCTTGCAGCCGGCGATTCTCTGGCCGAGCGCGAGCTTCTTGTCGTACTTGTGACGGCCGACAGGGTAGAGGTCGTAGCGCTTGGGGTCGAAGAAGAGACCGTTCATGAGGATTTCCGCAGATTCCACGATGGCGGGTTCGCCCGGACGGAGCTTGGTGTAGATTTCCTTGAGGGCTTCGTCGCGGATGGAAGACTTGTTTTCAAGTGCCTTGGATTCGCAGGTATCCTTTTCGAGGGTGTTGGTGAGCTTGATTTCGGTACCGAAGACTTCTTCGATTTCCTCACGGGTCTGGATGCCGAGGGCACGGATGAGGATGGTGACGGGCAGCTTGCGGTTCTTGTCGATGCGGACGTAGTAAACGTCGTTCGCGTCGGTTTCGTATTCAAGCCATGCGCCGCGGTAGGGGATAACGGTAGCGGTATAGAGACGCTTACCGGACTTGTCAATGGTGCTGTCGTAATAGATGCCCGGGGAACGGACGATCTGGGAGACGATAACTCGTTCCGCACCGTTGATGACAAAGGTACCCTTTTCGGTCATGAGCGGGAAATCGCCCATGAAGATGGAGGACTGTTTAACTTCACCGGTGAGCTTGTTGGTGAGACGGACGTCCACCTTGAGGGGAGCGGCGTAGTTTACGTCGCGTTCCTTGCATTCTTCGACGGGGTACTTCGGCTTGGAATCAAGCGAATAACCGACAAAGTCGATGAACAGGTTGCCGGAGTAGTCCGTAATAGGGGAAACATCTTCGAGGACTTCCATAAGTCCCTTTTCAAGAAACCAGTTGAATGACTCCTTCTGAATCTCGATGAGGTTGGGCATTTCCAGCGGCTCATCGATCTTGGAGAAACTCATTCGTATGTTCTTTCCTACTCTTTGAGGTTTAACCATCGAGCTATCACTCCATTCTAGGAAGGGAAGTTCTTGGGAAGGAACTTTTTGAAAAAAGTTCCTTCCCAAACCCCTCCTCAAAAACTTTTAATAATAGGTTTCGGATTTCGTTCGGGTGAAATGGTTTCGCGGGGAAGAAATTTCCCGGAAAACCATATATAATAATGTAAAAATCATAGCAAACGCCGGGAAGGCGAAGCTATATCAGTATACGATTATAGCACAGAAAAGAAGGAAAGTCAAGAAGAAATTGAATTTGCGGAGTGGATTCGGCGCATTTTACAAAATCGGCGGAATAATGTTACAATAATTTTAAATGTAAATAAATTGTAAATTTAAATGAAAACAAGAAAAAGAATCGGAAAAATTTCTCGAAAAAGGGTTGCCAAACGAGGGAAAATGTGAT
>JBGVOJ010000421.1:0-3389 GCA_045126415.1 Eubacteriales bacterium
TCTTCCGGCGCAACGGATCCGGTGAAAAGGATGCGGGATTCCATCCCGTATTTTTTCGCCAGTTCGATGACGGGTACCGTCAGACCGAAGGTCTTGACATCGCAGTTGATGCAGATGCTCGGGTGTTCGGACGCCAGAGCAAAACATTCCGCGAGTGTGGGTGTATCGCTGTAATCGTCACGGCGGTCATGGGTGAGGTAAAGGGTGCCATTGAATTCATTGATGTCGATTTCGAACATTTCCGCGCCGGAAGCGATGGCGGTCTTGATGTGTTCGATGCTGTTGTCCGGTGTTTTTTCGCAGCCGGAGTGCGCGGTGATGACCGGGTAGAAAGGCGTATCTCCGCGTCGTGCATAAAGCTGTTCGGTGATGGGTTTCATATATAGTTTCGTCCTTTCGATGTATAACATTGCAGTCAGTATAGCAGTTTTTGCTGAAAAAAGCAAGATAAATACAGAAATCTTTCATCATACTTGGACATTCCGGCAAAAATATGGTATAATATGCCCGAACGAATCACGCATATTGACGGAAAGGAGCAACTTTCCCATGAACAACAGAATTCTGCGGAGGATCGGTTCGTTGTTTCTGCTGACCGTACTTGTGTTCCCATCCTGCGGGAACAGGATGGCGGAGATACCGGAGACAGCGGACACGGAGACCGCACCGGTTGTGCAGAATGAGCCGACGAAAGGAGAAAAAACGGAAATGCAGACCATCATCATTCATCAGAATCACACTCTTGATTTTTCGGAAGGAACCTATGCGGAGGCCTTTAACCGCTTTACGATGACCTACACCTCCACCGAACCGCTCCGGTGCAGTGTTGTTTATACCGAAAACGGCGAGGAACGCTCGGACGATTTCTTTCTTGAAGCAGGAGAAAACGTAAGCTTTTCCGGTCTGAACGGCCATTATCTGACCGGACAGAAGGGAACCGATCTCACCAGCCTGACTCTCAGTACCTGTGGTGGGGATGATGCGGAATTCTTCCTGCATGATCTCACGACGGAGGATTATCCCGTCTACAGCAATGACACGTACTATCTTGAAAATGACCGCTTCAAAGTCGGCATCCGCCTGATGTGGGGCGGCGGTATTTGCTATATTTCGGACGTCAGAAATCCTGTTCCCGGTCTGACCAATCTGGTCAATCAGGCAGATACCGGACGCCTGATTCAGCAGTCCTACTACGGTACCGGTCCGAACGAAGAATATACCCCCGGTACATTCAATAATTCGAACTGGTCGTATAACCCCGTACAGGGAGGCGACAAATACCAGAACCACAGCCGCATTATTGACGTTGTGGTGGATGAAACGTCCGTTTACATCAAATCCCAGCCGCAGGACTGGTCGCTCGACGGACAGATCACACCCAGCTACATGGAGAACACCTACACCGTCTGTGACGACTATATCCGTGTCGACAACCGCTTTGTCGATTTCTCCGGCTGGACACATCCGTACGCGCATCAGGAGCTTCCCGCGTTCTATACCGTATCCTACCTCAACCGCTTCACGTGGTACGACGGCATTCAATCGTGGACGAACGACACGCTTTCCTTCCGGGATGACCTCAATTTCTGGGGGGATCCGCAGTATGCGGAGGACAGCCGGTTCTATCTCCGCGAAAGCAATACGGAAACGTGGTGTTCGTGGACGAATCCGGCAGACGATTATGGCATCGGTCTGTATGTACCGGAAGCCGGCGGCTACTTTGCCGGAAAACATATTTATAACGGTTCGAAGGATCCGGCAGACGGTGCGTGCAACTACGTCGCGCCGATCAATCATATCCGCATGATGTCCTATGAACCGATGGAATACAGCTACCTGATCACCACCGGTTCCGTGGAGGAAATCCGGAAAGTCTTTACGGACCACCGCGATTTCACGGACAACGCTTTCCTGCGTGACACCGGAATCTCTCTCCGCATTCCGGACAGTACGCCTGTCCGTCCGCATCTCGACGATATCAACATGGAAACTCTCGATTTCACTGTACCGGAAAACGCTTACCGGATCAGCCCGGTCAACAACACGCAGATTTCCTATAACGAAGAAGAGCAGGCTGCCGAACTTCTGGCGGTGTACGGTATGGATGTACAGACAAGTCTCGGATACATGGATTCCGATCCGCCGCTGAATGCGAAGAATTACAGTAAAATCACCATCGAATATAAAATCCCGGAATCCAACGCCATGAACGCCTATGGATGCGAGCTGTTCCTCTGTACCGGAAAACTTCGTGCGGCGGAAGCTGGAAAATCGGTGCGCGGCAATTATATCGCGGACGGGGAATACCATACCATCGAATTTGACCTGACCGGACTGGATTTCTGGAAGGGAACCGTCTACGATATCCGCTTCGACTTTTTCAATGAATGTGCGGACAACGACCGAATTTTCATCAAATCCATCCGTCTTTCGTGAGCACTGACAGGAAAGGAGACCACTTATGAATCCATCTGCACGGAACATCGTTGACCGCGAGCTGCAGAGCGGCGCGGAACATACGATTTATGACATGAAATTCCGCCGCAAATTTTCGGTCAACCCTTACAAAACGCTGAAAATGAAGCTCGGCGAAATGAGCTTCTGGAAAGACTGGCTGAACACCTCGCGCGGTGATCCGTATCCGGTACTTCATCATACCGGAGAGGGAACCCTCACCGAAACGACTGCCGACGGACGCTTCACGGTACGGAATTTCTCACGGAAACCTGCCGCCGAAGCCCGTCTGCTCGGACAGCATTTTCCGTATGCCTCTTATGAACTTGTACTGCATACCCTCGACAGTGCCTCCGCAGGCTTCCGGATTTCCGCTTTTTCCGGTGACTGTTCGGCTTATACGGAAGAAAACGCACCGACTCTGCGCGTTTCTCTCGTTCGCGTACAGGGGAAAAACACCGTCAGAATCGCGCATGAACTGACAGTCGGCGGTGTCTCTCGCGGAGAAGTGACCGAAGAGAAGGAATATCCGTATACATCCGGCATGAGCCTGATTCTTACCTGCCGCGGACGATTCTTCGACGTCTATCTCCGCAATGACAAGAAACCAATCCCGCGTCTCACGCTCGATCTTCCCGAATTTTCGGAAATCATCCGGCACGGCACTTTTGTCGGTACATCTGCCGCTCTCTGGTATGAAGTATCTCCGAACGGATGCTTCGTTGCGGATGAGGTACAGTTCTATCTCGACGCCGGTGTCAGCCACGCGGACATGAAAACGGTACGTTATGAAGACGGCATGCCGATGATGTCGGACGGAAAACTCTTTATGACCATGTCGTCCCGCCTCGAAGCCGGCGGATTCCAGTCCGTGATCTCATGGAATCCCTCAACGGCGGAATTCAAGATGGAAGGCGCGATCTTCTTCGACTGCG
>JBGVOJ010000422.1:0-2894 GCA_045126415.1 Eubacteriales bacterium
CTGCATGAGCTGCCGTCCAGACTCATCGAACTGCCGGTTCTGCATCACATCACCCCGGAAGTCCGTGCCGGACAGCGTACCTACCGTATCGTTCCGTACCGGGGAAGTGAGGAAACCACAAGCCTCGCGAAGGATATCGTCATTGAAAACGGGCTGGGATTCCTGTTTGATGACTGATATTTTATCCTGCAATTGTTATAGTTTTATAAAAAAATCGGAGATAAACTTTTCTGAAAAGTTTATCTCCGATAAATTTATCCGATTGTGATGGTGAAGGACTGTTCGTTTACGCCGCCGGAAGCGAGGCGGTACATATCGCGCTTGGTTTCGAGATCGTCGACCTTGCCGTCGTCCGCAGGAACGCTGCTCCACGGTTCGATGCAGACATACGGTGCTTCGGTCTGGGGCTTGTGCCAGAAGCCGACGTACTTCATACCGGGATAGGTGACCTTGACGAAACGTCCGGAGATGTTCGAGGACAGAGTGACTTCCGATGCCATTTCGGTGAGGAAGATCGCGTCGTTGTCGAACAGGCTGTGTGCGAGACCGAACTTGCCGTCCACACAGGTTTCAAACGGCTTGTTTTCGCCGAGGTAGAAGCAGGTTTCGCTCATACAGAGTGCCTTCGGTGCGCAGGGTTCAGAGAACGTGAGGGTGTAATCAGTGAAGGTTTCACCATCCGCAAGCGGTACGTTGAATCCGGGGTGACCGCCGATAGCGTAGATGAGTTCCTTTTCATCCTTGTTTTCGATATGGAATGTGGTGATCACGGATGCGCCGTCAAGGGTGTAAGTCAGGAGAAGTTCGAAGTGGAAGGGATACTGCGCGTAGGTCACGTCGGAATCGGTGAGACGGAAGGTCAGGGTGGTGTCGGTCTGAGCTGCCAGTTCGTACGCAGTCTTGCGTGCGAAGCCGTGGAGGTTCATTTCGTAGGTCTTGCCCTGATAGGTGTACTTGCCTTCCCAGAGACGGCCGCAGATCGGGAACAGGTTGTATGCATGACCTGTCCAGTAGGTCGGGTCTGCCTGCCACAGATATTCCTTCCCGGTTTCCTTGAGGATAAGGGAGGTCATTTCCGCGCCCATATCGGTCACGGTTACACGGATTTTTTTGTTTTCAATGGTATACAGCATTGGTTTTACTCCTTTTCGGGATTGAATTTGTGTATAGTATAACGCAAAAACGGCGGATTGACAAGAGAAACGCCACAATTTCGTTTATTTTTCGAATGCAAGAAGGTACTTTGCGCTGGCTTCCGCACAACCGAAGGCATCCAGTCCCATGGAAGGTTCGTCCTGTTCGACGCAGACCCAGTCCGCTTTGTCACACGCGGGCAGGATCGACGCAAAATCCAGAACGCCCATACCGACCGGACAGAATCCGTGGCGTCCGCCTTCCTTCACGCAGTCCTTGAGGTGGATGACCGGCGAACGGTCAGCGTACTTTGTCAGATAAGCGGTGGGAGCCACGCCTCCGCTGTAGAGCCAGCAGGTATCCGGTTCCGCACCGAGGATATTGCCGGGCAGTGCATTGTAAAGAAGGTCAAGTTTGGTGGTGTCTCCGATTTTCGCAAGGTCAAAATCGTGGTTGTGATACAGGACGTGAAGTCCGTATTCCGCCGCCGTTTCCGCATAACGGCGGATGAGGTCACAGGTTTCCTCAAACAGTGCGCCTCCCGCCAGACGTTCCTCGGGCAGCCAGCCGATCGGAAGATACCGGACGCCGACCGCGGCGGTACGCTTCATGAAATCCGTGTCGGGAACAAGTAGATCATTCACTGAGATGTGGAGCGAGAACATTGCAAGTCCCGCTTCCGTGGTAATTTTCGCCAGCGCTTCGGGTGCCAGCCCCATGAGACCGAACCATTCCGCACCGTCGTACCCCATGGCACGTACCTTTGCGAGGGTTTCCGCAATTTCACTCTCACCGTTCAGATGCTGACGGAGTGTGTACATCTGTAATGCTTTTTTCATTGTGTAAGCCATGCCTTTCTGCAGATTTTTCCGTAATTTTCTTCGATGATCCTATTATAGCAGTCTGTTTTTGCCTTGTCAAGAGAAAGAAATCGTCCGGAAGTCTTGCATATCGGCGGCTGATTTGCTATGATAAAGAAAAATCCAATTATTCTATCTGAGGTGACGGCATGAAACTCGGCATCGGCATCGACACCGGCGGCACTTACACCGACGCGGTTCTCTATAATTTTGAAAACAAAACCATTCTCGGGAGTGCAAAATCCCTGACGACGAAAAACGATCTCTCTCACGGCATTCTCGGTGCCATCGACGGTCTGCCCGCCGATCTGGTACGACAGGCAGAAGTTATTTCGCTCTCGACCACCCTTGCCACCAATGCCTGCGTGGAAGATAAAGGCGGTCAGGCAAAACTGATCTTCTTCGGCGGAAACAAAACGATCATTGACCGGAACGGAAAACAGTATGGTCTGCCTCCGTCCGGTGAGATTCTGCTGCAGGATAGTTATACCACATTCTCCGGCGAAGTCAGGCAGGAACCGGACTGGGAACAGTTTGAAGAGGAAATTTCACACGGTTTTGAAAACCTCGACGGGGTCGGGATTCTTGAAATGAACTCGATGAAAGACGGTGCAGCCGTTGAAAAGAAAGCGAAGGAAATTTTTCAGAAAAAACATAATATTCCCGTAGTGTGCGGGTATGAACTGTTCTCCGAGCTGAATTCCCTGCGCCGTGGGGCAAGTACGCTGCTCAATGCGGGACTGTTCCCTGTCATCAGCGAATTTCTTGTCTCGGTCAAAAAGGCTCTTGCCATCCGCGGGATTCATCCGTCCGCGCTGGTAATCGTACGAAGCGACGGCAGTCTGATGTCCGAGGAATTCGCCGCTCTGCGTCCGGTGGAAACTCTGCTCTGCGGACCTG
>JBGVOJ010000423.1:0-4551 GCA_045126415.1 Eubacteriales bacterium
GGCGGAGGAATTCAGTATACACTGACGTTCACACCATCTTTTTCCGATACCTGTACTTTCGCGAAAACGCTTCCGGAAGAATGTGCGTATCTGCAGAAAATATCCGAAACGAAATGCGATTTTATCCGCCGTCCTACGCCCGAGGATTTCTATCTGGCACTGCACAGCGGGAAAAGAGACGCCGTCACCGTTCATGACAAAAGCGGCAGTATCCTCGGCTATATGTCTCTGAACACGGAAACCGCTTTTGTGGAGGAATTCGGATTTACGGAAGCATCGGAAGCGGGAATCTTCCGGGCACTTGCGCACAGTCTCGGCCGACCCGTTCAGGTACGGCTTTCCGGATACGACGAAACAACATTGAACCGATGCAGAGAAGATGCCGAAATCAGGACATCCCAGCCTGCCCTGTTCCGCATCATCCGTCCGGAGAATCTGAAAAGAGCGGCCCGTTCCCTACGTCTGGATGAGGATGTATTGTATGCACCGTATCTGACGTAATGGCAGCCGCTCCGTAATCTCCTCCGACTCCACTAAAAAACGTGAGTTCGTCAGAAAAAAATTCCTCTATCTGCTGCTTTTTCTCCTTTAGCGAGGAGAAAAAGCAGCACTTTATTTCAGATGATCGAACAAGTCTAATTCAGCATGAATGTTATTTTTTTGCTTTCCAGAGAATTTTCCACTCATTCCACAGCTTACCGGGGGCCAGCACCAGTCCGCGGACAGCACGTTAAAACGGAAGGAACGGATAGAGGATTTTGTACTTATAGAAGAACGGATAATATTTCTGACAGAATGCGGTATCCGGAAAAATTCTCCGGAAAAGATACTGTATTTTTCTGCGGAAGGTGATTTTTTTCTGTACAGAACCTCCGCATAGTTCCTGTATGATGGCATGTTCTGCGGTACCGTTGGTTCCGGATGCAAGATAAAACCCTGTCAGGACACGCTCATCTTCAGACAGGTCGTCCGTCGGTGTACCGAGTGTCTTCCATGAAGTGCGAAACAGTTTTTCTGCCAATGCTCTTGCCGACCGTTCATAGTCTTTCATTGATGTGCAGAACGCGATCCCCTTCGCCGAGTACTGCAACGGCACCTTTTTTCAGTTTTTGAAGTTCCGGCTCCTCATAGCGCATGACGCAGGATGTCTTTTTTCTTTCGCATATGTGATCAGCCTCGTCAGGCTGAAATCCAGTACATTGTCCCCCGCGATCACGAGCAGGTCATCGTCGATTTTTCGTTGGCAGCAGTACCGTCGTCAACAACGGTAATCCGCTGTTTTTTTGTCTTAGCCCAGTCTTCAAAGTGACGGGCATACTTGTGATTGGAAACAACAATATATTCGTCCACCTCACCGGAAGTGTCGATATCGTCCACCAGCCAGTCGAGGATGGTTTTTCCTCCGACAGAGAGCAGAGGTTTCGGAAAATTTTCGGTCAGCGGATATAGGCGGGTTGCATATCCGGCCGCAAGGATCAGACATTTCATTACGGATACCTCGGATTTTAATCAATAAATCTTACAATACTGACTTTTTCCTCTGCAAAGTCACGAGTACTGTGACGGGAAACAAAAATGCTTCAAGTTCGTTAAAATCCAGAAGAATATCGGAAGGGTACAAGAGCTGTATACCACCGTATTTTTCCTCTTTTTCGTTATTATGGGGACAGATTTTCGAATATGTTTTACATATTTCATTAAATTCTTCCGATGTATATTAAAGTCTCTGAGTATTTTATATAACTGCAATACTTCTTTTTTCATCAGGATACTCTCCGTTTCCATATCGATTGAAACGTGCTCCGGCATTGTTCTTGATTACAGATCATGCTGGCAATCAGAACCACATATGATAAACCGTGTATACCGATACTTCCTTCAGCGGAAAGAGAAAAGTTATAAGGATCGTTGCGATATTGCTGTTGAAAATTGAAGCAAGCTGTTGGGCGAACGCATCCCAGCGTGATTTAATCGCACTGTTGTCTTCTTTCTGTTTCCAATTGATCGTATAATGCCTGTCCACATAAAATTTCAGAAAAAATGGGGTAGTCATCAAGCCCAGCAAGGTTCCAAGCCTTACTATATGGATCCCAGAGCCACAAACTATGAGAACGATGGCGAACAGATTGGACAGAAGATAAGCGATCAATGTGACAATCGTCTGTATGTAATACTTCTGATCGGCCTGCAGCAGAATTTTATATTTGATCGAGAACATATTCTCGACAAAAGAATTTGCTCCGATGATCAAAATCAGAGAAAAAGAGAAAAAATAATTGAATTCTTCTGCGACCAGAAAGGGATAGAGCAATGCGAAACCCACAATTATGGCACCCAGCAGGCATATTATGATGAAAATGGAACGATAGCAGGAATGCCGGCGGATTATGCACCGGATGGAATCTGGATCAATAAATGGCTGAATGAACAGAAACAGATTTATCGTGGAAAACGTAAAGGGAAAACTTTGACAGAAGAACAAATTCGTCTGCTTGAAGATATCGGCATTGTATGGGAAACAGGTTCGGAAGATATATGGTACAGATATTATGAAGAAACACGTGCATTCTTTATTGCAAATCAGCATTTGATTGTTCCAAAAGCGAATAATGTGTACTTGAACAGATGGATAAACCAGCAGCGCAAGGCATTTCAGAAAGGTCAGTTAAGCAAGCAGCAAATAACGATGTTGGAGAACATCGGGATGCAGTGGGAACTCAGTGATCCATGGAAAAATGGATATGTCCATGCGCAACAATATTATGAACAGAATGATAATCTTCTGGTACCAGTAAAATACGAATGCGGCGATGGGTATAAACTTGGTTTTTGGATTAAAAACCAGCGTCAGCAATATTCAGAGGGGGTTATATCGGAAGATCAGATTCAGCGTCTTGAGTCTATAGGTATGGTATGGAATTCCCAAAATCATTCATGGCAAAATAGTTATCAGATGGCAAAAGATTTTTTTGAAAAGCATCGTCATTTAAATGTGCCGCGAGATTATAAAAAAGAAATAAATTATGATCTTAATGAATGGTTCAGGCAACAGCGGGAAGCAGACAGAAATGGGGCTCTCACAGATGATCGGAGAAAACTTCTTGAAGATATAGAATTTGACTGGCTTTATCCGACAGAACGGGCTTGAGAAACACGCTATATTTCTGCACAGACTTCTTTCAAAGAAAAAGGGGATCTCAATGTTCCGGTGACATATCGTGATAAGACAGGATTTATTCTTGGAAGTTGGATACGGACGCAAAGAAAAAACAAATCCAAACTGACAGATCAGCAGATACAGAAATTGATGAATATAGGAATGAAATGGTGAGCATGTAGATGGACGGTGGTATTTTTATACCACCGTCCATCTACACGTCCCGTCCTCGTTAAACACAATCTGCCGCTTCACGCCGTCCGTACCGCGTACCACAAGATTCCCTTTCAGCAGAGTTTCTGTGATGGCATCGCTCCCGAAAACCGCCTGCGTGGATTTCGTCGCCTTTGCCTGACGGCCGATGGCAATGGACTGGCTGAATCCCTGTGTATCCGCCTGTGCACCAATGGCAACGCATCCCCAGGAGGTCGCATTCACACCGGCCTGCTGCCCGACGAAAGTATTCAGATTGCCCGTGTTTTTGTATCCGGCTTCCTTCCCTATAAACACATTGGATGTACCGCCGCCGGAATATCCCGCACCCGTACCGATAGCGAGAACACCGTTTGCAGCCGTAGCAGCTCCGCCTTTCAGCGCATTTAAACCGATAGCTACACATTCCGTGTTTTTTCCGTAATACATCGCGGATTTGCCGATCATCACATTGGTGCTGCTTTCGTCGAGTTCTAACCCTGCGTCCGCGCCGATGGCGATGTTGTTTTCGCCCTTTTCCATCTGCGAAAGTGTGTATGTCCCAAGCCCGATGTTTCGTCCTCCGGATTTCAGCGCGGCAAGCGAAGATTTTCCGACGGCAATGTTCCGCGTACCGTTGACACTGTGTCCGAGCGCGTTTTCTCCCATTGCAATATTCCAGAATCCCGTCAGATGGTTCGGGTTGTCCGTCTGCCGGCTATCTCCGAGAGTGATTTCAACTTCGGTTTCTCCGTCGCCGGAAATCTTCCGGCACGTCAGACCTGTGATCTTCCCGGTATATCCGCCTGCGGGAAGGATTTTCAGCGCACCGTTATCACCGACACAGGTCAGCCCCCACTGAATTGTCGGGGTGCCGTTGTACGGTTCGGACGTGGGGGAATCACCGAGGGACAGCGCAATCGCCGCCTGATTATAACGGGAGTCCGTCCCGTCCACAAGGTACGATTCCCCGTCCGCCGCACCGACGGCAAACGTCAGCGGCTCCGTACTGCCGGACGTGTGCGTGAATCCGGCTGCCAGACTTCCCGACCATCCCGCACCGAGCGTGACCATATCGTCCGTCAGGACATTTTCGCCCACGCGGAGCGTCTGGGACCCAACGAACTTGACAACATCTTCGGGAAAAGCGGTACCGCCGTTCCCAATTTTTTCGAGTTTTTTCAGTCGGGCGAGTATACGTT
>JBGVOJ010000424.1:0-6952 GCA_045126415.1 Eubacteriales bacterium
GGGCGGTCGAGTATCTGGAACGGTGGCCGGATGCCAATACGTCCATCCGTATCGAATCGGACGGTGAGGTGACCGAGCAGGTTCTCAGGCATACCGGTCTGGGCGGCGATTTCACCCGCGGGGAGAACGAAAAAATCATGCGTGTATGGGCGTGTCTCGACCGTGGAAACGAATTTTTCTGCTTTGAGATCTTTGAGCCGAATACAACAATGTCGTTCGGCGAGTTTGACTGCATCATCGTACCGGCGCAGTTTCCGGAGAGAGCGGATAAGAAATTCCGCGAACTGGTGCTTGACGATATTCTGGCTTTCTGGGAATCCGTATGGGCGACAGAAACCGCAGAATGTGAAAGGAAACGATCATGAACGACAACAGACCCGCATGGGAACGGAAACTGGACAGGGATTTCGTGTGGAAAAAGGTGTGGGTTGTCCTCGGCATCCTCACTCTTGCAGGAATACTGCTGCTTATCGCGTACCACGTCCCGGTTGTCACGGATTATAACCGGACGTTTAACGGATATGAGCTGCATTATGATGGAGATGAAGATAAAGCCGGACGGAATCCGGCGTATGTACAGGAGATATCGGTGCATCTGGACGGCAAGCTGTACCGCTATCTGTTTCAGCCGGATTATTTTGATGGGATGATTTCTGTCGGCGGATTCACGACGAAACAGTATAATCCTCCGGAGGCGCTGAAAGATCAGGTGGAATACGAGACCGCAAAGATATATTTCAAACGTGGAGAGATGGATTTTTCGTTCTTCTCCAATACCGGCTGGGGTATTCAGCTTGAACGCGGAACGGAAGAAAAGATTATTTGTGCGTATGCCAATGTGGATCGCGGGAACGAATTCTTCTGCTTTGACATTATGATGCCCCATGAAGACGGCGGATGGACGAGCAGCGGGAACTATGTCATTGCTCCTGCGGACTCACCTGAAGAAGCGGCAGACGAATTCTACACCCGTGTCTGGTCAGTATGGGCGACAGAAACCGTAGAATGAGAAAGGAGAAACGCACATGAACGACAACAAGCCTGCGTGGGAACGGAAACTGGACATGGATTTCGTACGTGAAAAGGTATGGAGAATCCTCGGTATCCTCGCACTTGCCGGAATATTATTTCTTCTTCTGTACCATATTCCGCTTGTCACGCCGTACGACCGGACATTCACCGGGTACGAACTGCATTATGACCGGTATGAAAGTGATCCGAATATGGAACATCCCACGGTCGCGAAGGAATCCACGGTTCGCTTTGAAGGAACACTGCACCGCTATCTGTTCCAGACGGATTATTTCGAGGGACTGATTTATATTGACGATTTTTCAACGGTTGCAGATCCGGCACACGAGACGCTGAACAAGATTGAATTTGATTACAAAAGAGGAAAAGTGTCCCACTCTATGTTCAAGCTCCATCTCAGTTGGGGTGTACAGATCGTGCGCGGAACGGACGCGATGATTATGTCCGGATATGCGGATTTTACGAAGGGACAGGAATTCGTCTGCCTCGAAATTATGGAGCCGACCGGCCCAAACGGTTGGGGAACGTGCGGCAAATACATCGTTGTACCCGCGGAATCTCCCGAAGCGGCGGCGGAACTGTTTCATGAAGAAATCGTTCAGATGTGGCAGGTCGGCCGTGCGGAAGCGGAAGAAAGGGCGGCAAAATCCAAACCGGAGGCATGACACCTCCGGTTTTCGTTATTTTTTGCTTTTACTCAGCTTCGCTTCGTTTTCCTCGCGAAGTTTTTTCAGATACTCCCGGATCTCCTCGTCCACGGCGAGCACTTCCTCGCGGAATTCCCGTGCCGACAGGCGAAGCACGCCCGAACCGATCGCCTGCAGCTGGATCAATCCGTCCGACGTGACGATTTTTACCGTGAAGTCCCGCCCGATTTCCTTGACCATTTTGGAAATATAGACGTCCCCAAGTTCGCCTTCCTTCGTGTAGACGACGTGCAGTCCGTGGTAATCAAACTTGCGTTCCACGGACCCCTTCACGTTGTACGCGTCGAACACCAGAACGATGTCCCGGCCCGTGTATGCCTGATAGTTCGCGAGGATGTCGCAGAGGTTCTGTCTCGCGCCCTCGAGGTCGGTTTTTGCGATTTCCGCCAGCTCGTCCCACGCGAAAATGACGTTGTAGCCGTCGACGATGTACAGCGATTTCTTGAATTTCTGCGGACTGACGTTCACCATTTTCGGATTTTTCGGGTCGCTGTAGACCCGCCGCTTGATCGGCCCGAACTCGCGTTCCATGATCGCTTCCAGTTCTTTTTCGTCGATGTTGAGGTTCTGACGGATCACCTGCGGCTCGATGAGCTGCGGGTCCTCATCCTTTTTGAGGTTCAGTCCCTCAAGGTGCATATATTCCGGCACACGATCCCACGGGACGACAAATCCCGCCCCGTGCGAACAGAAGACCGAATCGGGGGAATTGTCGGTGTCAGCGGTCGGGTCGTAGGCGAAATCTGCGAGAATTTCGTCCGTGTTGTGGCAGGGAAAATATCCCTCGACGCGGCAGGAGAATTTCCCTCGTCCGTGCGTGTACGCTGCCACTTCACGGGCATAACCGCCGATGGTCGCGACCGGTGCACGTCCGCTGAGGACGGACGTACCGGGTTCCGCTTCGTGTTCGTCGAAGGTGCCGTCCCTTGCGAGGATGTCCGAAATCGCCCGACCGACACATTCGCCGGGAAGCTCCAGACGGAACGCATAGTACGGCTCGAGCAGGACGGTCTTTTTCTTTGACAGCGCGGTCATCAGCCCCTGACGGACGGCACGGTAGGTCGATTCGCGGAAGTCGCCGCCGACTGTATGCTTGAGGTGCGCACGTCCGGAGACGAGGGTGATCTTCATGCCTGTGATCGCTGAACCGGTCATCACGCCGAGATGCTGTTTTTCCTCAAGATGCGTGAGGATGAGCCGCTGCCAGTTACGCTCAAGAAAGTTTTCGCTGCAGATTGAGTCGAACACCAGTCCGCTCCCCGGTTCCAGCGGCTCCAGCAGCAGATGAACCTCCGCGTAATGCCGCAGGGGTTCGAAATGCCCGATCCCCTCGACGGCTTCCGTGATGGTTTCTTTATACATAATCCGTCCGTCGTCAAACTGCACGTCCACGCCGTACCGCTCGGAAATCAGGCTGACAAGCACTTCCGTCTGTACCTGCCCCATGATCTGCGCATGGATTTCGCCGTAGCGCTCGTTCCAGACGATGTGCAGGAGCGGTTCTTCCTCTTCAAGCTGCTGCAGTTTCGGGAGGACGGTACGTGCGTCCACGTCCATCGGAAGGGTGATCCGGTAACTGAGGACGGGTTCGAGGTACGGGTGCCCCGAACTTTCCTCCGTCCCGAGTCCCTGACCGGCGTACGTTCCGGAAAGTCCCGCGACGGCACAGACATCCCCGGCGGCGGCACGTTCGAGATTTTCGAATTTTGCACCGGAGTACAGGCGGATGCCGGTGATTTTTTCTTCCGTGGGTTCCTGAGAACCGAGCGGGAGATACGTCAGCGGCTGACGGACACTCAGCGAACCGCCCGTGATTTTAAGGTAGGTCAGGCGCACGCCGCTTTTGTCATGCGCGATTTTATAGACTTTCGCCCCGAATTCTTCTGCGGGGTATTGTTTTTCGACGGTATACTGTTCGAGAGCGGCAAGCAGAGCGTCCACGCCGTCGAGCTTGAGACCGCTGCCGAAGAAGCACGGGAACAGCTTCCGTTCCGCGATGAGCCGCGCGATATCCTTTTCCGCGACCGTACCTTCTTCAAGGTAGGTTTCCAGCACGTCCTCGTCGGTCATGGCAATGCGTTCGGCGCGGCTGTCTTCGTTGGGATCCGTGAAATCGACGCATCCCGCGCCGAGATCGGCGTTCAATCCGCGCATGATGTCCGCTGCACCGCCGACGGCGAGGTCCATTTTCGTGACGAAGACGAACGTCGGGACGTGATAGCGTTCGAGCAAGTGCCAGAGAGTTTCCGTGTGTGCCTGTACGCCCTCCGAACCGCTGATGACGAGGATGGCACAGTCGAGAACGGAAAGGGTGCGCTCGGTTTCCGCGGAAAAATCGACGTGTCCGGGCGTATCAAGCAGGGTGATGTGCAGCCTGTCCGATTCGATGACCGCCTGTTTTGAAAAAATCGTGATCCCGCGTTCGCGTTCCAGCTCGTGCGTGTCGAGGTAGGTGTTCCGCCAGTCGACACGTCCGAGCTTTTTGATCTTGCCGGTGGTATATAATAAGGCTTCGGAAAGCGTGGTTTTTCCCGCGTCCACATGAGCCAGAATTCCGATGACTTGTTTTTTCATATATCTGCCTTTTTGAAAAAATATCGTTTCTATTATACCATAAATGCGCGGGGATTGGGCAGGATTTCAAAATTTATTTTCCGGTCTGCCGTACGGAAAAGGGATTTTTTCAAAGCACTTGCAATCGGAACGAATTTATTGTATGATGTAGGCAGAAACGATTCTGTACCGAAATACTTTTCAACAGGAGGAATTATGATCTACTATATCGACCCAATGAACGGCTGTCCGGACGCTGACGGTCTGTCCCCGGAGAATGCCCGGCGGGATTACCTCGATCTCGCGCTCGAACCCGGCGACAAAGTTCTGTTCCGGCGCGGCAGCTTTATCCGTGCCAATCTTGAACGCAAATCCGGCACGCCCGACGCTCCGATCACTTACGGTGCTTACGGAGAGGGCGAAAATCCCGTGTTCTGCGGCTCCGTCGACGTGAGCGATCCCGCAAAATGGACGGAAATCCGTCCGAATATCTGGAAATACACGGAAGCCCTCCCGAGTGAGGCGTGCAATTTCATTTACGACAACGGACGGATCGGCGCGACTCTCCGCTGGGAGGAAAATCTGCTCTCCGCGCAGGGGGACTGGTATGACAGCCGCATGGGCTGCCGCGAACAGAAGAAAACGGTCGGCGAAGAAAAAGTTCTGCTGTATTCCGAAGGAAATCCCGGCGAGGTGTACTCTCACATCGAATGTGCGGTCTGGGGACAGCGGAATCTGTCCTCCAATGTGAGCTGTACCGCCTGCGAAGACCTGATTTTCTTCGGCAGCGGCGTTCACGCGCTGTCCGGAGGTTCCGATCATATTACGGTACGCCGCTGTACGTTCAGCTTCATCGGCGGCGCGGTCTGGAACCGTCAGCTCCGCATCCGGTTCGGCAATGCCATCGAATTCTGGGAACGCGGGGATGACATCCTCATTGAAGACTGCTATTTCAACAACATCTACGACTCCTGCATCACCCATCAGGGCACGACCGCCTGCAAACCGGCGGAAAACTTTGTCATGCGCCGTAACCTGTTCATGAACTACGGCATGGGTGCCTACGAAGGACGTGACAAAATGGCGGTGAGCATGGAATTCACGGACAATCTCTGCCTGTTCGCGGGCGGCGGATTCTCCGGCTTCGGCGACACCAAGCCAAGAAATTCCGAAATTTATCCCCAGCCGATGGGACATCACCTGTTCATGTGGCGGATTCCCGAAGCGATGGAAAAGGGTTCGTTCGAGGTTGCGCGGAACCGCTTTTACAACGCGTCCGGCGCGGCGATGTACGCGATTGTTTCGCCTGAGGCGGACGCGCAGATGCACCTGCGTGACAACAAATACTGGACGACAAACAGAAATCTCATGAATCTCGTCGGCGGAAAGAGCTATCGTCCGGATGAATTCCAAAAATACCTTGCGGAGTACGGCGAATCCGGCGCGGAATACGTTGACGCTCCCGCGCTTGAGAAGGAGATTGAAGCGTGGTTTGCGGAAACCGGATGCGGCCGGTACGGTGCGAAGATTTTTACCGACTGTCTGCCCGAGCCGAAGTATTTTATCGGTTCGACGGAAAAGGATGCGCTGTCCTATACGGTTGGGGAAGAAATCGTGTTCCGTCTGACAACGGTTCCGGCAGGGGTGACGAAATTCCGCTACATCTGCCGCGGGGACGACGGAAAAAAGGACACGGGTATGGTCGACAGCGCGGACGGTACGTTTGAATACCGTACTTCTCTTGACTGTGCGGGATATGTTCATCTGCATGTGACTGCGTGCGACGAAAACGGCAGTCCCTTGAAGGATTACGATGTGTTCGAAGGCGGTGCGTGCGCGGGATTTGACGAAATCCGGCAGTACGGCAAGGTTCCGGACGACTTCGATGCGTTCTGGAACCGTGTGATTACAGCGGAACTCGACCCTGTGTCGCCCGTGGAGATCGAAAAGAAGGAATTCCACTGCGGCGACCCGGGAGATATCGTGTATGACGTGAAGATTGCCTGCCCGGGAACTGCACCGGTGTCCGGTTATCTCCGCCTGCCGCGTAACGCAGCTGACAAATCTCTGCCGATCCGCGTCGGTTTTATCGGATACGGCGTGAGCAGTGCGGGCATTCCGACCAAGGGACGGGCAATTCAGCTCAATATCAACCAGCACGGCATCGAAAACGGGCAGCCGATCGAGTATTACCAGAAGCTTGCCGCAGAGAAATTCGCGGGATTCGGCTTTGACCGCGAGGAAAACAAGAATCCCGATACCGTTTACTTCAAATATATGATACTCCGTGCACTGCAGGCGATCCGCTACTGCAAGACCCTCCCGCAGTGGGACGGTGTGAACATTATGTCGTTCGGCGGCAGTATGGGTGCGTTCCAGGCGACTTCGGCGGCGGCGCTCGACCGTGATGTGACGCGGCTCGAGATCAACGTGCCGTGGATGTGCGACCTGCGCGGCATCGAAGGCGGACGTCTCAGCGGATGGAGACCCGAGGCGGACAACGGTCTTGATTATTACGACACCGTTTCGATGGCGGCGCGCGTGACTGCGGACACGGCAATCTCCGCAGGACTCGGCGATTACGTCTGCCCGCCGTCCGGCGTGACCGCGCTGTTCCACAGTTTCAATTGTAAGAAGACGCTGACGATGCTTCAGAACAA
>JBGVOJ010000425.1:0-1470 GCA_045126415.1 Eubacteriales bacterium
GGATTGTCAGCGTTCCGTCCGCATATCCGGTTTTAGCCGATGATCTTTCATAGACCGCAGTCATATTTGTGATTGTCATAAGAAAACCTCCGCTGTTGTTACTTTCATTATAACACGCAAACTGTATTTTTTCAAGACAAAATCGCTGTTCAATGTTTCCGAGATTGACACTGTACGTTTTTTCTGTTATACTGATAACATCTATTATGTGAATGAAAAAGGAGAATCTCTATGGAAACCATCCGTCTCGGAAGAACCGGTCTGATCGTGACCAGAAACGGCTTCGGCGCCCTTCCGGTACAGCGCACCAAAATGGACGAAGCCTGCCGAATCCTCCGCAAAGCCTACGATAACGGTATCAATTATTTCGATACCGCCCACGCCTACACCGACAGCGAAGAAAAGCTCGGACACGCTCTGCAAGATGTCCGCGGAAATATCATTATTTCCACCAAAACCATGTCCACTACGGTTGAAGGCTTTTGGGAACAGCTTCATACCAGTCTCCGTCTGCTGCAGACCGATTACATCGACATCTATCAGTTCCACAATCCGTCCTTCTGTCCGAAACCCGAAGACGGCACCGGTCTGTACGAAGCCATGCTGGAAGCAAAAGCCAAAGGTATGATCCGTCATATCGGTATTACAAACCACCGCCTTTCCGTTGCGGAGGAAGCCGTGAAGTCCGGTTTGTATGATACTTTGCAGTTCCCGTTTTCCTACCTTGCCAGTGAAAAGGAAGAAGCCCTTGTCCGTCTCTGCGAGGAAGAAGACGTCGGTTTCATCTGCATGAAAGCTCTTGCCGGCGGTCTGATCACCCATTCCGACGTCGCTTACGCATATCTCGCACAATTTCCGGTCGCACCCATCTGGGGTATCCAGTAAGAACACGAACTCGACGAATTTCTCTCCTACAACGAAAATCCGCCTGTACTCACCGACGAACGGAAAGCCTTCATTGAACAGGAACGTCAGGAACTCGTCGGAGAATTCTGCCGTGGCTGTGGATACTGTCTGCCGTGTCCCGCCGGAATCGAGATTCACACCTGCGCCCGTATGTCCCTGCTTCTCCGCCGTTCTCCGACCGCCGGACATCTCTCCGAACGCGGACAGGCGATGATGAAGAAAATTGAAGACTGTATCCACTGCGGACAGTGCAAGTCGAAATGTCCGTACGGTCTCGACACGCCGGCTCTGCTCGAAAAGAATTACGAAGATTATAAAACATTCCTGAAATAAGCTTCGGAAGAAAAACTGGCACCATAAGATGCCAGTTTTTTTGAATTTATCATTCTGCCGCAGTCCTCAGAGTCAGCATCACCGGTTCCGCAGTGATTTCAACTGCCGGAACCGTGACAAGTCCATTTTTATCCGCGGTCACAGTACCGGACTGTGTTCCGGATTCCCACAGGACAGTTGTACCGGGTACAAACCGGCAGATCTGCAAACGGCGCAGCGTCACATCCGCTT
>JBGVOJ010000426.1:0-4407 GCA_045126415.1 Eubacteriales bacterium
GACACTTGCGGGAACATCATTTCCGCAGCGGATCGCACCCTCGATCTTCGCTGTGGATTTTTTTGTCAGGTCTGCACTCCGTCCGTGTGATGCCGCTGACAGTATCATCCGCAGACTTCCCGCAGCTTTTCGGAAAGCTCCAGTGCTCTTTCGCGTTCCTTTGCGGAAACCTGAATGACAAAACGGCAGTCCTCCGGGAACTGTCCGGGCCATGTCCACGGTTCGCCCACTGCCTGCACACCGCCGTGCAGCTGACAGGTATGACCGGCAAAATAAGGATAGGCTCTCTGAAGTACGGACTGCGGCTGTATAAGGTTCAACAGCCGGAGATCAGGAATTTTTCTGAAATTCTCCCACTGATGCTCCGCGTTTGCACAGCAATGAACTCCGATGCCGCCGAAGTATTCCGATAATTCCGTGAGGCTCGGCTGAGAGAATTCGTCAAACATATCCGCATTGATCGCTCCGACTTCATCTTCGGAAAGAGTCAGCCCTCCGCTCATGTAATAATCCGGAAAATGCGCGATATATTCCGTTCCGAATTCCGCAAACCACGCGTCAAGGAAATTCTTCAGAAGGGTTTTCGTTTTTTCAATAAGTTCCAGAACGGCTTCCGGCTCCTCGATCATAGCGATGAAGAAACTGCTTTTTTCCCAGATCAGTGCCGCAATGTCAAGCGGACTCTGTATATCGGGAAGACGAAGGAGTGCGTCTTTCCCTGCTCTCGCCCGCATCTTCTCTGCCATTTCAAACAATACCGACAATGTACTTGAAGAAACCTCGGGAACTTTCAGTTTTGCCGCTTCTTCGGAACTGTGGATCAGCGGCAGTGCGAACGGCATGTTATCCTCAGGCTTGTGTACTCTGCATCCGAATGCCTCGGCAAAAATTTCCGTTCCGGTATACAGATCGAGAAAAGGGACTGTGTCATCGTCCAGCCACTCTGCCTGTTCACAAAGCAGCCGGTATTTTCTTACCGCATACTCAATTCTGTTTTCCTTATTTTCCGGCCACGGCAGCCATCTCGGCATGCCGATCGGCAGCGGGAATCCGATGGTATATACATGTTTGACAGATTTGTCCCAATCATAAAAGTCGAGCCAGCGCTGTTTTCTCTGTTCAATACTTTTCATAACTGTCATCCTCCTGTAAATGTTTTTATTCGGCTGATCTGTATGGTATCATTATATCATAAATTGTGCAGAATGTATTTAATATTGGGATAATTTTGTTTGAGCCTTTACATATGAGCGGCAGGACTGCCGGCATCATGAGTGCGACGAACATTCCCAACAGAAAAAACAGAAAGATGTCCAAACAACTTTAAAAAGTCACAAATATCTGGTATAATATAAATCGAAACTGCACAAACATACGAAAATCAGGTCTGCTATTATTACTTCTGCAGTTATCGGAGGATTCATCAATGGATGCCGCTCAGAAAAAATACATCCGTATGACCACGGAACCCGTCAACAAGCTTGTCTGCCGTCTGGCAGTTCCCACCATTATTTCCATGCTCGTCACATCGCTGTACAACATGGCTGATACCTTCTTCGTCGGTCAGGTGGGGACCGAAGCAACCGCCGGTGTTGGACTTATCTTCCCGGTCATGGCCATCATTCAGGCTTTCGGCTTCTATTTCGGTCAGGGCTCCGGCAACTTCATTTCCCGTGCCCTTGGTGCACAGAAAACCGATGAGGCGGAAACCATGACCGCAACCGGATTTTTCTGTTCCCTGCTGTTCGGCTGCGTAATCATGTTTGCGGGACTTCTGTTCAAGCCTCAGATCCTCACGATTCTCGGCGCATCCACCTCGACCGTTTCCGCCGCAACCGTGGCCTATGCCGATGACTATCTCACGCTGATCCTGATCGGTGCGCCGTTTATGTCAACCTCCTTTGTACTCAACAACCAGCTTCGTTTCCAGGGCAACGCGATGTTTTCCATGGTCGGTCTGGTCACCGGCGCCGTCATCAACTGTGTTCTGGACCCGCTGTTCATATTTGCGCTGGATCTTGAAGTCACCGGTGCTGCCCTCGCCACCGTCATCAGCCAGTTCATCAGCTTCTGCCTGCTTTATATCGCTACCCTACGAAGCGACAGCATGAAGATCCGTCTGCGCAACTTTCGCGTCGGCATGTACTGGCAGAAGGGAATGTTCACCGCCGGTGCTCCCGCACTGTTCCGTCAGGGGCTTGCCAGCTTTGCCACTCTTGCTCTCAACAGCGCCGCCGCCATCGGTGCAGACCCTGCCATGGCGGATGCCGCAATCGCCGCTTTCTCCGTCGTCGGTAAGGTCATGATGTTTGCCTTCTCCGCTTTACTCGGATTCGGTCAGGGCTTTCAGCCTGTATGCGGTTACAACTACGGTGCCAAAAAATATGGCCGTGTCCGGGACGCATACATTTTCTGTCTCAAAGTCGGCGGTTTATGCCTGCTGGTGCTTTCGGCTCTCGGTTTTATCTTCGCAGAGCCTATCATAAGCCTTTTCCGTGATGACCCCAACGTCATCGCCATCGGCACCGTCGCTATGCGGTGGCAGTGCTGCACCTTCCCTCTGATGACGGTCGTAGCCTGCACCAATATGCTCTATCAGAATATCGGACGCGTGGTGGGTGCGACCCTGCTGGCAGTTGCGCGTCAGGGATTAATGTTCATCCCGGTCGTACTGATTCTGCCCCACCTGTTCTCCGAACCGATCTGGGGTGTGTACCTCGCTCAGCCTGCAGCGGATCTGTTTGCCTTTGCTCTGGCAGTTCCGCTGGCAATCCGAATGTACCGCGAACTCAAAAGGCAGGAAAATGAACTGAAAACCGGAGAATAAGCCATAAACAAAACGCGGGTTTGTCAGAAACGACAGGCCCGCAACACTTTAATTATACCACAGAAGATCCTCTCCTGTAAACAGGTAAGTTGATAAAATATAATTTTCTGTATTCTAAACAAAAATTTCCTGTAATTTTCCGACAGTTTACCAATTGCATTTCCGCATTGTCCGTGCTATAATATAGCCATAAAAGAAAGAGAGGAACACTCCAATGTACGATTAAAGTACAGGACTTATTATAAATCAAAAATAGTCCGGTGAACCGAAAAGCGTCCCCTGTATAACATCGACAGCGGACAGTCAGCAGAAAGAGAGGATAAAATGATGTTAGATATCAAGAATTTCAAGTGACCCTTGATTGCAGTTTGTGAAGAAAGATTGCAGTCAAGGGTCACTCTGATTTTTCAGGTATCTTCCTTCTCTTTCCGGACATGGTTATCCGGAACTTTTTTGTTTCCGGCCGCATATGGAATCTATACCTTTCAGAAAGGACTCGCATCATGGCTAAAAAAATCGTATTCATCGGTTCCGGCAGTCTGGTTTTCACCCGGAATCTGGTCCGTGACCTCCTGACATTTGAGGCGTTCCGCGACGCCGAAATTGCGCTGGTGGACATCAACGAAACCAACCTTGCCTTATCCAAAAAAGCGGTGGACGGCATCGTTGCCGCAGGAAACTATCCGGCAAAAGTTACTGCCACCCGTGACCGACGGGAAGTTCTCGAAGGTGCCGACGGGGTTGTCACCACCATTGCCGTCGGTACCAACCGCGATTTCTACAACGATATCGCCATTCCGTCAAAGTTCGGTCTGTCCATCAATGTCGGGGATACCCGCGGTCCGTCGGCAATCTTCCGCTTCCTCCGTACCCTTCCGCCGATGCTGGACATCCTCCGCGATATGGAGGAACTCTGTCCGAATGCCCTCTGGCTCAACTACACCAATCCGATGGCGATGCTCTGCCGTGCACTTCAGGGCAGCACCGACAGGATTGCCATCAGCGGGCTTTGTCATTCCGTTCAGGGAACCGCTTCCATGCTCTGCCGCTTCATCGGTGCGCCGGAAAACGAAGTCACCTATGTCTGCGCCGGCATCAATCATCAGGCGCATTATATCAAATTTGACTGGAACGGAAAAGACGCCATTCCTCTCATCCGCAAGGCGATCACGGAACGTCCGGAAATTTACAACGAGGAGCAGGTACGCAACGAAATGTTCCTCCATCTCGGTTACTATGTCACCGAATCCAGCGGACACAACAGCGACTACACCTGGTGGTTCCGCAAACGTCCCGATCTGCTTGAAAAATACTGTACGCACGGCACCGGATGGAACCCCGGCCACGACTGCCTGCCGCGGAAGGAAATGTCCAAGGATGAAACCACCGAAGAACGCCACATCCGCGAATTCGGCAATTTCAAGGCGGAGGAATTCCCTCTCGCAAGAGGTCATGAATATGCCGCGTACATCTTCAACGCCTGCTTCGGCGATCACGAAATGTTCCACTTCAACGGCAACGTACGCAATTTCGGTCTCATCGACAATCTGCCCTGGGGCTGCTGTGTCGAAGTTCCCGTT
>JBGVOJ010000427.1:0-3774 GCA_045126415.1 Eubacteriales bacterium
CTTCGTCATGACGTGGAGCAAGCCGAACAATTTCAACTACTGGAATCCGCTGAAGGACGAAAACGGCAGGGACGTCACGTGGAAGAACTACTACGCAACCCTGTTCCGTGATTCGAAGGACAGCGCGGCGTACTGCATTGCGAACTGGAATCGTCTGTCCGCCGAAACCCTCCGGTTCCGCGACGAACTGTTCGCGTCCACGCTCCCCGAAGAAGTCATCGAAGCGGCATCCGCGACCATGTCCGTCCTCAAGACCGCAACCGTTCTCCGTCTCGAAAACGGCGAATTCTACGGCTGGGAAGGTCTGAACCAGAACACCGGTTCCTGCGAAGGTACCTGCACGCACGTATGGAACTACGCCTACGCACTCTGCTTCCTCTTCCCGTCGCTTGAGCGCAGCATCCGCGACACCGACTACAAATACAACATCGACGAAAACGGTCGTATGCAGTTCCGTATGCAGCTCCCGCTCGGACGCGGACAGGGCAACTGGCGTGCCTGCGTCGACGGTCAGATGGGCGGCGTGATCAAATCCTACCGCGAATGGAAGATCTCCGGCAATGACGAATGGCTGAAATCCAACTGGCCCGCAATCAGGAAGTCCCTCGAATACGCGTGGAATCCCGACAACTTCGACGGCTGGGACGCGGACTGCGACGGCGTTCTCGAAGGACGTCAGCACCACACCCTCGACATGGAACTCTTCGGTCCGTCCTCATGGCTCGAAGGCTTCTACCTCGCGGCGCTGAAATGCGGCGCGGAAATGGCGGAACACCTCGGCGAAACCGAATCCGCGGCGATGTACCGCGACCTCTTCGCGAAGGGGCAGAAGTGGTCGGACGAAAACCTCTTCAACGGAAAATGGTACATGCAGAAGGTCGACCTGACCGACAAATCCATTCTCGAAAAGTACAAGGTCTGCGGCGACGCGATGGGCTACTGGAACAGCGAAGCGGGTGAAATCAAGTACCAGATCGGCGAAGGTTCCGAAATCGACCAGATGCTCGCGCAGTGGCACGCGAATATCCTCGGCATCGGCGATATTTACGACAAAAAACAGCGCATGACCGCCCTGAAGTCGATGTTTGAAAACAACTTCAAGGAAGACATGCGCGAATTCTACAACCCGTTCCGCCTGTACAGCGTCAACGATGAAGCCGGCGCGGTCATCTGCGACTATCCGGACGGCGCGAAGAAACCGGCAATCCCGATCCCGTACTGCCAGGAAACCATGCACGGCTTCGAATACGCCCTTGCGGGTCTGATGATCTCCGAAGGCATGATCGACGAAGGTCTTGCGATCGTCCGCAGCGTCCGCGACCGCTACGACGGCGAAAAGCGCAATCCGTGGAACGAAATCGAATGCGGCTCGAACTATGCAAGAAGCATGGCAAGCTTTTCCTTCCTCCCGATTTTCGCGGGCTTCACGTTCGACATGACGAAGAAGCACATCGGCTTCGCACCGATTATCGACCGCCGCGGCTTCCGCACGATCTGGTCGCTCGACTGCGGCTGGGGCAATGTCCGCTTCGGCGAAGAAACCGACTGCATGAAGATCGACGTCATCGACGGCGTACTCCCGCTGAAGAGCATCGGCGTTCCCGAAGACATGACGGTGGGTTACGTCGTGATCGACGGTGTAGCTGTTCCCTTCACGAAGGACGGCGGAACTCTCACCCTCGGAAAGGAAGTCACCGCGAAGAAGGCCGTCTGGATCGTTCAATAACCTGAATCAGAAGCCGCTGCAGCGCGGCAATGCTGTCAATTCCGGAGACATCCTCCGTCATTTCGGCGAGGATGTTCACCCCGAATTTGTGCAGACATAATCCGTACGTCAGCATATCCGCGACGTTTTCCGGTTCCCATGTGCCGAAAAATCCGTCGAGATACGGCGTTTCCATGCGGAACAGCCCCGGAAACAGGGCGGCGTATTCGTATTCGACGGGAGCAAGGACGGAATCCGCGAAGTCGAGAATCCATACCTTCCCGTCGTTCCCGAAGATCACATTGTCGGCATGGATGTCGCCGTGGACGTACACCGCGCCGCCGTGGGAACGGTTCCGCAGAAATTCTGTACGTTCGCGGCGGAAGGATTCCGGAAAGATGTCCCATTTCGGACACGTGAGCGCCCCTTCCAGAAAATCGTAATCGTTGAACCGTTCGCACGGTACGTTCATTTTGTCACAGATCCCACGGAGCTGTTTTCCGACGTTCACTTTATCGTCGGAGGACAGCTCCTTTTTTCCGAATTCCGTCCCGTCGATGAACCGCTCTATCAGGTAGCGGACGTGATACCGGTCGCCGTTCCGTCCGTGCGCGGTCAGTTCGGGGACGGATATTCCGAGACGGTTCGCGCGCCGCATCGTGACGGTTTCGGTGACAAAATCGCTCTCGCAGTCCCAGCCGAACGTGTCGGGCGCGAAAATTTTGACGAGGTAATCCCCGCAGCGGAAAACGGCGTGGGAACCGGGCGTGGTATTTTCAATCGCCGTCTGCGGAAGTCCGTGAAGGTCGAGGATATGCCGCACGAGCGGTTCGAACGCAGCGACGTTCTGAAAAATCTCCGCCCATTCGTCGAGCGTGGTAACTGTATGGTCAAAGAGGTACATGGGAAGCCTCCGTTTTTGTTCGTGATTTTCCCCCATTTTAACACAATTCAGCCGATTTTACAACATGGCTCCGCAAAAGTTTGTATTTTTTGTGAACTATTAAAGTCCCGTTTTTGAATTACCCGCTTGACAGGCGTACGGAAGAGTGGTATAATACGTTCAAATTTTTCAAATTCAGCGAAAGGAACCCGTCACGATGGATAAGAACCTGCATATCTGCATGAATATCAAAGTGAATATGGATATCGTCTCCTATCCCGCATGGAACGCCGAGTATACCGCGTTTCATCCGTCCGGGTTTTCCTTTTTATACCCATAATTATACTATATCCTCATAATTCTGGGACTGTAAAATTCATAAACCCGACGGTGTACCGATAAATTTTTATCCGGACGCCGTCTTTTTATATTCATTTCACAGGAGGTACACCACCATGAACACTGCATTCGACTATCTCAACAGCTACTACAGTGCCCGCGACGAGCACGAGCGGTTTGCATCCCGCCACGGCTCCGTCGAATTCCTCACGACTATCCGCTATATCGAACGGTATCTGGAACCCGGTATGAAAATTCTCGAAATCGGCGCGGCAAGCGGACGGTATTCGCATTACTTCGCCCGGCACGGGTACGAAGTCGACGCCGTCGAGCTGATCCCGCACAACATCGAGTTGTTCCGCGCCAATACCGCGGACGGCGAAAATGTCCGCATTTTTGAGGGAAACGCGACCGATCTCTCCAGGTTCGCCGATGACACGTACGACATCGTTCTCCTGCTCGGCCCGATGTACCACCTGTTCACCGACGAGGACTGCGCCGCTGCCCTCTCCGAAGCCGTCCGCGTGACAAAAACAGGCGGCGTGATGATGGCGGCGTACTGCATGAACGACGCGACGGTCATCCAGTACCTCTTCGGACGGCACAAAATTTATGAGGAAAAAGAACGTGATCTCGTCAACTGGGAGACGTTCAAACTCGCATCCACTCCGGCGGAGCTGTTCGTCCTCTGGAGACAGGAGGAAATCCGACGGTTCACGGAGGAACTTCCGGTGGAGCGGCTGCATTTCGTCGGGACGGATATGTACACGAAGTATCACGAAGAAATGATCGACAGTCTGGACGATTTCGAATTTGAGCAGTACCTGAACTACCATTTCGCCGTCTG
>JBGVOJ010000428.1:0-1972 GCA_045126415.1 Eubacteriales bacterium
CCACGGTCATCCCGGTCGATACGATCCGGAAATGCGTCAGCAAAATCGTCAGCGGAAAGAAATAAAACATCCCAAAAAACAAGAAAAACGTGGAATCCGCACTCCACGTTTTTTTCTGTCCCAGTCCCAAAAGGTTTTGGAAAAAGGCTCGGGGAAAACCTTTTTAAGGAAAAGGTTTTCCCCGAGAAATTTCATTCAAATTAATTCCAGAGTTTTGAGAATAAAGATTCCGATAAAAATCGTAACGATGCACATCATCGTGGTCAGCAGCAGAATCTGTGCCGACAGTTCATGGTCGTTGTCCATTTTTTTCGACATGATGTAGCTGGATACCGCCGTCGGCGCGCCGAAACAGATCAGAACAACGCCGAGCGAAGGTCCGCGAAGTCCGATCAGAGCCGCCGCTGTGACCATCAGCGCGGGAAGAAGTATCGTCTTCCCGACCGAAGCCGTGATCGCATATCCGAGACGTCCCCGCAGACTTTCCATCCGGAAGTTTGCCCCGAGACTGATGAGAGCCAGCGGTGTCGTCAGACCGGAAAGGTACTGCAGAGTTTTGTTCAATGCCGTTCCGAGCGGAATCTCCAGCAGCATGAACGGCAGTCCGAGCAGCACACCGAGAATCAGCGGATTGGTTACGATATTCTTCAGGATCCCGCGCACTGCTTTTTTGTCCAGCTTATGCGCGGAACTGTTCGAAAAGACCGACAGAAGAATGACCGAATAGGTATTGAACATCAGGATAACAAAAGGCATGACGATCGCAATCGCCTGCGTTCCTTCGTTCCCGAACATGTTCTCCGCCAGCGGTACACCGAGAATCGCAAAGTTCGACCGGCACATTCCCTGAATGAACGCGCCGCGTTTCGTCCGGTCACGCATCATCAGTGCAGTAAAAACCGACACAAGCAGGAAACAGCATGTGACGGAAATTACAAGGAATACAATCAGCCGGAGATCAAGACCGTCGGAGATCCTGCTTTTCGCAACTTCCAGAAAGAGCATAACCGGCAGACCGATCTTGAACACCAGCCAGTCCGCGATTTCAGTGAATGACGCGTTTACCTTGTCCCATTTATTCAGAAAGGCGCCGACTACCACAAGAAGGAAAATCGGCAGAACCGCGTTGATACTGTAGGACAAATTCGACAGCATGGTATGTAGGTCGCTTCCTTTCTATTCCGCATACTCCGTGAAGTATTCGTCGATTCCGTTGGCCAGAGACTGTGCAAACTGTCCCTGCCAATCGTCGCGGATCATTTTCGCCGCATCATTTTCATTGGTGCAGAAGCCGATCTCCACAAGAGAAGACGGATATTTCACTTCGCGGCACAGAGCAAACGAGTTATAGGGGTCGAGCGACTGGTCTACAATGACCGGATCGAGATCATCCGGCATATTTTCTTCAATCGCCTTGCCCATCAGCTCCGCGACTGTTCCACCGATTTTATTGACCTTGATAGAATTATCATAGTAATAGATCCGTGACCCTTCCGCGTCGGGATTCTGGGCGGAATTCACGTGAATCGAAATAAAATAATCCATTGTGATGCTGTTGGCGTAGGCTGCACGTTCGTTTGCATTGAAAATCTGGTCATACACAGCCGCCTGCGGAGGATTGACTCCGTCATGCGTCAGGATCGTGGTATAACCGAGGCGAATCAGATTTTCACTGAGTTTTGTGGCAATCGCCATCGTGATATCTTTCTCCACCAGTCCGCCCGCAAGAATCCCGTCTCCCGATCCGCCGTCCATGAAACCATGACCGGGGTCGATACAGACAATGATCCCGTTCGGCTCTTCGGCAACCGGCATCACACGTCCGACACCGATCCCTGGTTTTGCCGGGACGATCACAGCCGCCTCTTTACTCTGCTCTGTTGTATTGTTTTCTTCATTCTTATCGTCTTCAGTGCCGCATGACGTGGCCTGGCACAGCAGAAGCGGCACCAGGACCAGCATCATGAGACGC
>JBGVOJ010000429.1:0-2358 GCA_045126415.1 Eubacteriales bacterium
CAGTCAATTTATCCAGCATAAAGCTTTTTGAAAGGGGTTTGGGGAAAACATTTTCTCGAAAAAGTTTTACCCAAGAAACACCCCTCTGTCAACACCACCTCGGCAGTGGATTCTGGGCGTGGATCAGTTCGATCACGCGGATCTGCTGTACGATCTTTTCGGGCTTGATGAGGATTTCTTCGCCGTTTACGAGGTGGTTGTAGAGGTTTTCGTAGTATTTGGTGGGAGCGTAGTCAAACGGAGTGCCGTTCATGTCTTCTTCGAATTCGTTCCAGTTCAGCTTTTCGGAACAGTACGCCGGGGAAAGTCCGTCCGCCCCGGTGAGAGGTTCGAGAGTAAGTTCGGGCATCGGCTTTTCGTCGAAGTATCTCCACTTGATCTTGGAAAGCGTTGCGGTGAGCGAGCCGCGCGAGCCGTGGATACGGTAGGTGAAGTCGTTGTACGCATCGGCGGGAGAGATTTCGAGGTCGATGAGCGGACGGTTCGGCGCAGTCAGGATGACTTTCGCGTAGTCTTCGGCGTCACCGGCGGAGTTGATCCGCTTGAGAACGGAGAAGACGTTCGGCATATCGTCCGTGTCAAGGAGCTGGAGCGCCTGATCGAGCGGGTGCGGGCCGGTGTTGAGGAGGCATCCGCCGTAGAAGCGGCGCGAGGTCTGCCAGTCCCAGCGGCGTGCGTAGCCGGAGAAGTGGATGGTGATCTGCGCGATGTCGCCGAGCTTGCCGCTGTCGATGATCTCACGGATACGGGTGAAGTACGGCGCGATGCGGGACTGCTGGAAGACGGTCAGCGTGACGCCGTTTTCCTTTGCGGTGCGGATCATGTCCTCGCATTCGATAGCGAACTTAGAGAACGGCTTTTCCGAAACGACGTTCTTTCCGGCACGGAGCGCGTCCATCGTGACGGGATAATGCAGGTAGGAAAATGTGGAGTTGACGACCACGTCGATGTCGTCGCGCTTCAGCATTTCGTGATAGTCTTCGTAAACGTCGCAGCCGTATTCCTGTACGGCGCGGTCACGTCGTGCTTCGATCTTGTCGGCGATGGCGACGATGTTGTAGAGTTCCTTACCGGCTTCCGAGAGGAAGTAACGTCCGTGGATGTCACGGCCGCTGCGTCCCTGGCCGATGATCGCTACATTTAATTTTTTCATGATTTTTCCCTTTCTGTATGATATATCGTAAAAATTGTTATCAGATTAAATCCGCGCCGCTGTCGGAGTCGCAGTAGAGGACCGCGTGAGGATGTTGCCGCATGATCGTCGCAGGACAGTCCACGGTGATGTCCTCGTTAACCGTACGGCGTACGGCGTCCCGTTTCGTGGCTGCGGGAACGCTGCAGAACATATGCGCGGCGCAAGTAAGTGCTGGAATGGTGAGGGTCAGCGCGTACTTCGGAACATCGTCGATGGTGGGGAAGCAGCCGTCATGCACCTGCTGATTCCGGCAGACTTCGTCGAGCGGCACAACCTTGACCTTCACGGGATCGTCAAAATCGGCGACCCAAGGGTCATTGAACGCGATATGTCCGTTCTCGCCGATGCCGAGGCAGACGATATCAACGGGATTGTCCGCGAGCAGTTTTCCGTACCGCGCGCACTCCTCATCGGCGTCCGCCGCACCGTTGATACAGTTGACAGACTTGAACGGCACCAAGCCGAAAATATGCTCCCGCAGGTATGTGGAGAACGACTGTTCCGAATCCCCGCTCAGCCCGACATACTCGTCCATATGGTACGCATTGACACGCGTCCAGTCAATACCTTCCTCCGCGACCAGCGCAGCAAGCGTCTCGTTCTGCGACGGCGCGGCGGCAAAAATCATATTGATCTCGTCCCGTTCCGCGAGCAGTTCCCGCATCACCTCCGCAATCTCCCGTCCGGCAGCATCTCCCATTTCCTTCCGCGACGCATAAATCTTCACTTCAAGTTTCTCTTTAGTAAGCTGCTTTATCATGCCATTTTCCATAAGAATTACCGTCCTTGTTGATATTATTATGATAATAGCATACAAATTCCGCTACGTCAAGTGGGTGGGGGAAATTTTATAGTGGGGAGGGATTGCAAGGTGTTCGTTTTGGGGGAACGGTCGCTTTTTGAAAAAAGCTCCGCAAAAACTTTAATCTGTTGTAGCCGGCTATTGCAGTTGATATGATTTAGAAGGGGGAAAAAGGAGGAATTGTAAGTGAAGTACGGCTTAAATTTGTTAGACTTGTAGCCATATAGTCATAAAAATCACGAGGAATAGTGGAGCGACTTCTCAAAACTTCGTTTTGTTCAGCACAGACCCCTTCTGTCTCCGTGATATCGTACGTCATGTCAGAATTCAGCTACATAAAGTATTACACCGCATGTCTTGG
>JBGVOJ010000430.1:0-1386 GCA_045126415.1 Eubacteriales bacterium
GCAAGCAAATCCTGTATGATCTTGAATACCGATACGATGTGGCGTGTTTCCGGCGGACAAAATTCCGCTACCAGCAAGATCGACGATGTGAGCAGACCTTCCGCCGCATCGTAGAAGAAAGCATTCTGTCCGAATGAGGCGTTCTCCATACCGGAGGTGATGATCGTCTTCGAAATAATCTTCGCATATTTTTCAGCTTTGGCTTTGTATGCGAGATTGTCCGGTTCGGCTTTCCACAAGTCCATATACTTGTTTACCAGATGGAGCAGATTGTTGCCGTCCGATTTCGTGGGATTACGCAGATCGATGACTGCCACGTTGTACCCGTAATATTCCTTGGCAATCTTCCCATAGTGACGGAACAGGTCACCCTTGGTGTCAGAAGTAATAAAACTCATTCCCGATGCACAGGCGTATTCCAGATTCGGGTACAGGAAATACGCCGTCTTACCGACACCCGCCGCACCGATCATCAGCGCGTGAACGTCACCGGTATCCACCATTGCTGTTACGCCGGATAAACCGTAGTTGCATCCGACCACAATCCCCTGCTGATTGGTCTGCGGAAGATTCTGACCCTTGCGCCATTTCTTCGGTTCGTATGGAATGTGAAGATAGGTCTGCTTGATTTCATCTTTCCGCGCCCAACGAGCTGTACCGTGCTGACCATCGCCAACGGTTTTCGATTTGATGCTGTTGAGATTGTAGATTCGGGATGCAACAGAAATTGCACCGAATACCGCCACCATCAGAATGCCGACCACGATCAGAGTTCCGACTTGTGTCATGTTGCTTTCTCCTTTCGACAGATTTTCAGATCCTCATCCCAGTCCTTGTTCTGCGGCGTGAGGATTTTTACGTTTCCGTACCCAAGTTCGTATAGCTGCTGACGAATCCGGTGGGCGGCACTCTGTCCGGCTTCATCGTTGTCGAGGCACAGAACAATCTTTTTCAGATTTTGATTTTCCTTCAGCCGATACAGCAGAGCACGTTCGGAAACAGAACATAGTGCCGTATAGGAATGACTCTGCCAATTCTCAGGATGCAATGAAATGAACGCCAGCATATCGATCGGTGCCTCAAACACAAACAACCATTCGCTCTCCCCGTCGTGGTGAAAGGAATGCTCCGCCTGACTGCCTGCGACCGTCTGCTTGAAACTGCCGCAGACAGAACGCCGGTGACAGTGTTTCGGAAGCCCGTCTTCGGCCAATCCGAGGAAAATGCAGTTATGGTACTTCGCATCCTCGTATAGTATTCCGACATGAGCAAAGTGTGAAACTACAGATGGATCAATACCTCGCTCACGGATGAGGTAGTCTTTCACGGTATCCATATCGGTATGGCGTGTGGGCAGGACAAGTGCTTTTTGCTCCTTCGGGAATT
>JBGVOJ010000431.1:0-1418 GCA_045126415.1 Eubacteriales bacterium
TACGGACGGTCTGCGGGTGGAAATCCACAACGGTGCGGAGACGGAGCGGCCGGAGGAAGTCCAGGAATTCTATCTGCCGCACCGGTTGCTGCAGGTTCTGCGCGGGATCAGTCTGGCGGCGCTGCTTGTGTGGTTCATCTCCGCGATAGCTTCGTTCACATTCGGGATGGCGGCATATTTTGACGGGATGCAGTATCTGACACGGCATTCCGCGGAATGTCGTGACGAGCGTGTGAACCGCATCTATGCGGCTGCAAAGCAAAAAGCCGGCATCCGGCGGCAAATTTCTCTGCGGATCATGAAGCCGGACGTGCGGATTTCTCCGTGTACATGCGGGATTATCTTCCCGTCCGTGTACATCGGCGGAGATTGTCCGGACGAGTACAGCGATCTCTGGCTGGAGCTGGTCTTCATGCACGAGCTGACGCACATCCGACACGGGGACACGCTGACCAAACTGCTTACGCTGTTCACGACGTCGTTCCACAGTCTGCTGCCGATCTCAAAAGTGATCCGCAACGCGGTCTGCGAAGACCTCGAATACCTCTGTGATGAAGCCGTACTCGACAAAACGGGCGACCGTCTGCGCGGAGAATACATCGCGATGATCCTCAATATGGCGGAACGAAATCTGCGGGAGGACTGGCAGGGTGCGGAAATGCTGTCGTATCTGTCACCGGGCGGAAACGCGATCCTGCGGCGATATAATAATATGAAGGAACGGCATGACCGGCGGCGGAACATCGTACGGGTGGTACCGGTACTGTTCCTCGGCGCACTGCTCAACCTCGGCATGATGTCGGCGGTACAGGTACAGAATTTCGACAACCTCGGCGTGGATATCGTCAGTCCGGTTCTGGAAGAGACACTCTGCAGGTATTTCTCACTGGAACACGCCCACGAGCTGACGGAAGAACATCTGCGGCAGATTTACTGCATCGAGTTTTCCCGTCCCGGATTTCCTGAGGAACGTCAGACCTTCGCCTGCACGCTGAACGAGGGAAATCCGCAGGATTCCCTGCATTTTGTTTCCGACTCCCGCACCATGGACACCCGTGACATCGTCCTGTTTGACGGTCTGCGGACGCTGATCTTCTCCGATATGACCGAATCCTCGGAAGAAGAGTGGTACGAAACCACAAAATTTGCCGTGATCCGGCGTGAAAACTGAATCCATAGAAAAAGTTTGTGCAAAGCCGATTGACATCCGCACAAACTTTTTTGTTTATCCGAAGATTTCCATCATTTTGTAGTGATCGCTGTATCCGTAGGACACCAGTTCCACCGAGCAGAACCGGGTACGTTTTTCTCCGACCGCATACAATTCCCCATACCCTGCGGAGCCGCCGGTTCTTCTGTATGTTTCCTGAATATACTCTTCATACGGAAACGCTTCGTCTTCTAGTGTGATCAGCTTC
>JBGVOJ010000432.1:0-3701 GCA_045126415.1 Eubacteriales bacterium
GTTGTTAATTTTACTACCGTTAGTTTTGGATAAACTGTTAGGAAACCAAAATAAAACGAAGAAAAAGCTCCGTCTTCCAAAAGAAAACAGAGCTTTTCATTCACGGAGAAGGAGAGATTTGAACTCTCGCGCCGGTAAACCCGACCTACACCCTTAGCAGGGGCGCCTCTTCGGCCTCTTGAGTACTTCTCCGTATCAAGTGTATCCGAAGCGTTTCCGCTTCGTGCATCCGCGACCGTCTCATCACGTTGCCTGATTATTATAATACATTTACCGGAGTTTGTCAAGAGGTTTTTCGAAAAAATAATTATTTTTTAGAATATTTTTCTATATTCCGTTTTCCTCTCATCCGAGACGGCATTCGTCCGCGTATTCAATGTACGGATTGCCGTTTCCGTCAAACTGGATTTCCAGGAAAACATACGTCGATTCAAAATAATTCCGCGCGTTCCAGCGGTCGGCGACATAGTAGAAATGCTCACCGTCCTCCTTCATGACCGGCAGGACGAACGCGGGCTGGCTGCGGTAAGTCGTCTCGTCGCCGAAGAGATGCAGCATCGACCAGCGGCCTTCCATGCTGTCCGCGAACGCCCATTTGCCCTGATTCGGCGCCCATCCGGTACAGAACGAGCTGAGCATGTAATAATTCCCCGCACGCTTGAACACCGCCGGTGCTTCGCGGTACTCGCCCTGCCAGAGGGATTTCACCTGTTCGTCGACGTTGAGGTAATCCTCACTCAGGCGGTAGATGTGCAGATCGGCATTGTCGCGCGCGGCGGAAATGAAGTACGCCGTGTCGCCATCCTCGAACAGCGTGCAGTCGCGGGACATGCAGCCGAACGGATTGAAGCTGCCGCGGTAGGTGAATTCGCCGTCGGGCGTGTCGGACGTTGCCACGGCGCAGCGGGCGTCGAGGTAGTTGATGCCGTTTTCGTAGTGCATCCACATGACAAATTTGCCGGTCAGACGATTGTACAGCACCTTCGGACGTTCGATGTTGACGCGGCAGCGGTTTCCGTCGATTGCACGGACAATAGCGATGTCCGCACGCTCTCCTTCGATTTTATGGGACAGCGCAAGGTCACTGCGGACGCGGAACGGTTCAACCGGGCTGTCGGTAGTCAGGGAGTGACGGACGAATTCCCAGTTTTCGAGGTCGGCGGAACGGTAGCAGGACACGTAGATGTTGTCGCGCCGGTCTTCGCCGTACCAGTAGTAGAAGCCGTTGTGGAACAGCATATGACCGCCGTGGGCGTGCAGCTCGTTCCCGTCGGTGTCGTAAAGTTTTACGCCGTTTTTCATGGTTGTGTCTCCTGTGTTCGTTTTTTCTTGATTATACCACAGAAGGAAGATTTGCGCAAGGGATTTGTTGGCGAACAGCTCTATTCAAAACTTATCCAAACATACCTCGGAACCACGGAAAAAACCGACAGTAAAATCCCCAGTGAACCGTTTCCGCACCGTTCAGCTTTCCGGTATTCAGGAAAAAATCCGGTTCCATGGTAATCTTCCGCATTTCAAACTGTGTTTTCTCTATCCGTTTCGACCAGTTTTCTCCTGCGGCATAATCACGCCAGATCAGTCCGCCCGCCTCGGACAGCCGTTTTAGAATATCGTCCGGGGATTCATTCCCGCTGCTTCCGGTACCGATGGTTGTTTCGGAACCGTAGGAATTTTTCGTGGTCTGAAGATGCATGGAACAATCTCTGCGTCCGGTCAGATACGCCAGATCATCATACAGTTCTGCATCACTGAGCAGACAATCGTAAGTCAGCGTATAAGTCAAACCAAATGGCCAGATACACAATCCAAACAGCAGAATTCCACAGACTGCCGCCAAGATTCCAGCACACACAAAAATCTTCTTGATCTTCCTGTTCATACACAAAGTCCTTTCAATCTCTTGGCATCACCACAAAACAGTTGTTGATCCACCGCTCATGCCCCAGACTCGGTCGGTTGACATACTCCCCGTCATATACCATCGCCGTAGAGCTGCCGCCGTCGAGCATCGCCGCATTGTACGCGCCTTCCGCAAGCATCACTTCCTGCAGGACATCAAGGTCACAGCCGATGCTCCAGTCCACCTGACGGCCGTCGATCACGAGGAACAGGAATTCACCCGTCTCACGCTGTCCGATCGCCGTGCGCGGGGCAATGCCCCATCCGCCGGTACCGTTTTTGATGAGCCCTTCCCCGTTGACCACGAGGAACGGCGCGAACGATACCGCGCTCACGATGTTATTGTCAATCGCCCACTGCGCCGTGCAATGCCGCAGAACAAGTGCGCCTTCGTCGTTGATGCCGATCATGTTGTAGACCGTTTCGTCAATCACGAACGGGTAGACGATTTCGCCGTCCTCGATCAGCAGACCCGCCGGCATTCCGCCGTTGGAGTCGTAATTCGCGCCGTCCTGGAAGCCGCCGCCGTTGATTCCTGCGACCGCTCCGGCGTTTGTCGACATCGTCATGACGTTCTCGCCGCAGGAATACTGCTGGGATGTGTCCACCAGCTTCACCCGCAGCGGATCCTCGACCAGCATGACGTACCCGCGCCACGTCAGACCGGATACCTCCTTGAGGTACAGACCGTCCTCCAGCATTTCGTACCCTTCGGAGATGTACGCGGGCAGTTCAGGTTCCGGTGCTTCGGTTTCCGGTTCTGTTTCCGGAACAGGTTCGGTTTCGGGTTCCTCGGTTTCCGGTGCGGGAGCGGTTTCTTCTTCCGTTTCGTCCGGATCGATGGCTAAAATTGCGTCAAGACCTTCGTGCGGATCCTTTTTCGGCGGGTCTTTTTTGCCGAAAGAGAGGATGTCAGAATCGTAGCCGCTGTCGTCGATTTCGTTTTTCTCCATGACCTCCGCGATGTAATCCTCCGGAAAGAACGCTGTCGCGAGGTATTTGTGCGACATCGTGCGCATCGCGGAGCAGATCCAGATTGTCTGCAGTTTCGGGGATGCACCCGCTACGATCAGGACAAAAAACGCAAGAATCCCTGCGGCGATCAGCGAACCGGCAGTAATGCCGAGAACGGAAAACGTACGGATTACTTTTTTCTTCATAATGTCCACCTGCCTGTCATCGTTCGGTAAATTTTGCTTTTTTTCGTTAGACGGGGGACGGAGGAAAAAAGTTCCGTACGTTTTGTATTGTTTTTATGGATTTTCTGTGAATTTATTTGCTCTGGATGTATTCATCCATCGCCTTTGCCGCGGTTTTGCCGGCACCCATGGCGAGGATGACCGTTGCCGCACCGGTGACCGCGTCACCGCCGGCGTAAACTGCCGTACGGGAAGTGAGACCGTTTTCGTCCGTCACGATGCCGCCCCATTTGGTGCATTCCAGACCTTCCGTCGTGGACTTGATGAGCGGGTTCGGACTGGTGCCGATCGACATGATCACACAGTCCACGTCAATGGTGAAGTCCGAGCCTTCGATTTCGACGGGACGGCGTCTGCCGCTTCCGTCCGGCTCGCCGAGTCCCATTTCGACGCAGCGGATGCCGACCACGCCGCCGTTTTCGTCCGCGAGGATCTCCGTCGGGTTGGTCAGCAGACGGAAGATGATCCCCTCTTCCTTTGCGTGTTCGACTTCCTCCGCGCGTGCGGGAAGCTCTTCTTCCCCGCGGCGGTAGACGATGTACACGTTTTCCGCGCCGAGACGCTTTGCACACCGTGCCGCGTCCATCGCCACGTTGCCGC
>JBGVOJ010000433.1:0-1835 GCA_045126415.1 Eubacteriales bacterium
AAAAATGAGATAAATTAACTTGTGGTGCCAGTTGAATTCTATCAACAAAAGAGCAAATCCGGTATTCCGAAGCTTCCTCCGAAGACCAGATTTGCTCTTATATCGACAGTTTTCCAACCGGCACTACGAGTTAGTCCCTCCAATGTATATGTGCCGGATTCATGGCAGCTCACTTCCTCATATTCACATAAAACGCACGATCCATCAGTCCCGCTGTGATTTCGTTTCTCTTGCTGACGGCATAATTCGCCTGCAGCTTCCTGATGTCCCTCTCGTTTTTCGTCCCGAAGACAAATCCGTTCCCGAGCGTGAAGAATGTATACTCCGGCATCGCGCGTTTCCATTCCGACAACCGGTCCGCAAAGACATTCTTCCGGACACCGACTTTACCGTCCACAATATCCCGGACAGGAGTGTTTTTGATGAGCTTCACATCCAGTTCGGTCTGAGTAAGGTTCTTGAAAATCCGTTCAAAATCACCGGACAGAGCCTGCGTCAGCTTTTTGAATGCCTGCGGATTCTTCTCGATCTCCATACCCATATAAAGCATCAGGGCAATATTGTTTCGCTCGATTTCCAATTCACATGGATAGCTTTTTTCAATATAGAAAATCCGATCCTTGCTGTACTGCCCGCCCTGGAACTGCGCGAGCCGGTCGTTGACGTACCCCACATCGGCATCGAAATCCGTGAACTGGTCGTGAAAGATCGACGGATCGATACCGGTGTAGGTCATCTCCGGCGCGTACATCAGCATCAGACCCTGCATCCGGTTTCCGCATCCGATGTCGTAGATGTTGGATATCCCGAGGGACGCACAGAACGAAAACACCTTGGAATACTCATACATGGTATTGAACAGAAACGGGGAGGACGCCGCCGTCCGCTGATAAAGTCCCAGATCCTTTTCGGAAAGTTCCGCCGCCGTTTTTCCGGATTCAAACTGATGAAACTCCAGATTTCCGGTACACGGCTGGGTATGAGTGCATTTCAGCTTCTGCTGAAGAACGGCAAATTCTTCGTCGGTCAGTTTATCGACCTCGTGTTCTTTGCAGTACAGATAGATGTACTCGTTGTCAGAATAATTACGGTCACGGTTTACTTTTCTCTGTGTCATATATTTACCTGATGTTCCGATCGTTCGTGATTTTTATATATGCAATTATTATACCAAACGGCCTTATACCATGTCAATCAACTTATCCGAGAGTTTTTCTCCACGCTATTCAGCTGCCTGTGAAACTCACACACCGGCGTTCCAGTGAGAGGAAAATAAAAGAGAAAGTACCATCCGATGCGGGCGGTACTTTGGCATTATAAGGGCAGCAAACATAATCTTTCGCAGCCGTTCTTCAGGGCAGAATTTCAACTTCCGCTTTTTCCAGATTGATCTTATAGCGTTCTCCTGTATTTTTTTGAGTACAATACAGCTCAGTCCCATCTTCGTTCATAACAAAGTTCTCCAGAAACACATGATCGGGGTACAGAAAATGTTCCCGGAGCTGCATGCGTCCGCCGTCTTTATAGATGATCCAGAAACGATGTCCGTTGGTTCTTGCGGCAGTATAAACTCCGTAGAGCACAGTACAGGTTTCCGTCTCGCAGGAGTAGATTGAGATATAACTGTATTCCTTGATGATGTCATCGACCATTTCGTCATATGTCCAGAGATTCTTTGCCGTATTGTAAAGTCTGCTGCACGGAGCATTTTTATAAAGCCGCAGGAAAGTTACATAGCATTGTTCCCGGGTGTAATTGGTCTGCGGTGAGAATTCGCTTTCCGAAATTCCTCTCATCACATCATGCTCCACAACAAAGCCTGCCGCGTTTTCTGC
>JBGVOJ010000434.1:0-2445 GCA_045126415.1 Eubacteriales bacterium
CGGTCCCATGACCATCTACCACGACGTATGCGGCGCTCAGACCGAAACCGTAGTTCCGATTCTCCAGAACAGCGGCAAGGGCGGCCTCTTCGACAAGAAGATTCGTTCCTTCCTCGACGCAGTGAAGACCGGCGGTCCCGCACCCGTTCCGACTTCCCAGATCCTCTACAACCAGGCAATCATCGACGGTATCAACAAGTCCTCCGCTCTCGGCAAGGAAGTTGAAATCGTATTCAACGAAGACTAATTATAGGAATATAATTCTCGGGGAGGGGCTTTTTGCAAAAAGTCCCTCCCCGAACCCCTCTTCAAAAAACTTTAAATAAATGTGTATGAAAATGTTTGTGCAAACCGTTCGGGCTGCAGATTTTTTATTTTTACAGACAAAAAGTACGTACAAACCGTTCGATTTGCACGTACTTTGTCATTCTTTTTCGTTGGAAAGTTTTGGAGGGTGGGGTTTGGGGAGGAAACTTTTTTCAAAAAGTTTCCTCCCCGATTAATTTCATCTCACTTTCAGCATCTCGCTGTCGTTGAGGATGCCGGTGCTGTAGAGAAAGAGGATGTCGGCGTTCTGCGTATCGACGAACTGCGGGAGGAAGGTGAAGTCGATGTAGCGCAGGTCGACGAGGGTGATTTTTGCGTAGCTTTCGATGAGGAGGGGAGCGATGCTGCTGCCGTACGAGTCGCGGAAAATTACGAGTTCCTTGTCTGTGGATGCGGATTCGTTTACGATTTCCACGAGCGGTACCGCGCCGCCGAGGAAGACGTCGTACATGTCCACGCCTTCGATTTTCGATTCCACATAGACCGCGTTTTCCTTGATGTCCGCGCCGGTGTAGGTCACTTTCGCGTTCTGCGTTGCTTCATTGGTCAGGTAATACATTGTTTCAGGCTTGACCGGAAGCGCGGACTGACCGACGTAGACACCTTCGAACTGCTCCATTGTGTCGGAATAGTTGTGCGTGTAGGAGGCAAGCCCGCTGTGAGGAACGTCCATCGCCGCCGTCAGACGTTCGACCACCTTGTCGAGACGTTCCTGACGCCAGTGGGAGTCGGTTTTGTAGTAATCGTCGAGCGTCAGCGTGTCGTACAGGTTGATGTGCGTGAAATCCGGACAGGATTCCCACATCATCGACTGCAGCTTTTCATAATCCATCACGGGATGGCTTTGGTCATGCTCCGCGATGTAGTAATTCTTCGGCGGAATGATCGCCAGATATGCCGTGTGACCCTCGGTGAGCAGGGTGTCCTTTACCTTGTTCAGCTTTCCCGCCGCTTTTTCCACGAGAGATTCCTTGAGTTCGTAATCCAGCGCGGCGAGATGCCCGTCGTATTCGTAAATATCGCTGCTGTCAAGACGGAGCGTGATTTTTTCGAACACCGCCTTCATGCTGCGGAATCCCTCGCGAATCGGAAACTGGTCGGGCAGATATTTTTCAATGTTCCGCATGAACGTGCCGTTTGTGACCGTCTCCCACGTCAGCTCTGGGAACTGCGTCAGGTAACGGCGTTCGCTTTTCGAGATTTCCGTGTCCGGCTGAAGGACGGCGGCGGTCCCGAACGAAGCGAGGATCGCGCAGAACAGGGTGATGGTGATAAGATTTGTCAGTTTTTTCATGTTGTCACCTCAGAACCGGAAGTACAGGAACGGGTTGTAGGAACCGTCCACAAGATAGGCGGTGGAAACGATCAGAACCGCGCAGACGAACACGGGAACGAGGACATTCATGACCGTCTGCACAGTGCGGGACTCGGACGCGGCGAGCTTCCGCGCCGTATCACGCAGAAGCGGTGTCGCACCGATGATGGCAGCGGCGAGCGTTCCGGCGTAGCTTCGCATGTAGTACAGCGACACGGTGTCCGCAGGATTGGTAAAATCAAACAGAGTAACGATGCGGCGGAATGCTTCGGAAATTGTCGGGGAATCGAAGATCATGAAGCTGATCATAACGATGAACAGTACCAGAATCCGGTTCAGTACCGGCGGAATTTTCGCGATTACCCTCGCCAGTGCCTTTTCCAGTACGAGGAAGAACGCGAAGTACAGCCCCCACAGGACGAAGGTCCATTCCGCGCCGTGCCAGAGACCGGTGAGCATCCAGACGGTCAGAATGTTGAGTGCCCAGCGCAGCTTTGGCACGCGGTTGCCGCCCATCGGGATGTAGATGTAATCGCGGAACCACGAGCCGAGGGACATGTGCCAGCGGCGCCAGAATTCGGCGACGGATTTCGAAATATAGGGATAATTGAAGTTTTCGATGAATTCAAAGCCGAACATCTTGCCGAGACCGATCGCCATGTCGGAGTAGCCGGAGAAGTCGTAGTAAATCTGCAGAGCCGACGCAATTGCGTAACCCCACACGCCGAGCATGGACGTGCCGAGCGCCTTGCAGAGTTCGCCGAGCGTGTTAGCGAGCAGGACTTTCTTGCCAAGCCCTACGG
>JBGVOJ010000435.1:0-3511 GCA_045126415.1 Eubacteriales bacterium
GTTTGTGCATACGATATGTCAGCGTACAAAATATCGAAAAGCTCGGACGGCGGCAGCCAAGACGAGCGGATGCTGACAAAACGTAGCTGAATTCTATAGTAGCGTACTATATCATCGTATCTGAAGCCGTCAGCGCTGAACGGGGAGCGAAGCCCCGTGAAGTCGCTCCACTATTCCTGATGATTTTTATGACTCCACGGCTACAGGTCTAACAAATTTCAGCCGTACTCCACCGAAAATTTCTCCCTTTTTCCCTTCTAAATCATATCAACCCCACGAACCGGCTACAGCAGATTGAAGTTTTTGCGGAGCTTTTTTCAAAAAGCGACCGTTTCCCCTGAACAATCCCCTTGCTGTCTGTATATTTTATAAGTTTATTATTCAAAATTTTCTTCCGCCCTTTCCAGTGACCGTACCGCGCACAGAATCACCGGAGCCAGAATCATTCCGCCGACGCCGCCGATGTGCCAGCCGAGGTACAGACACGCGAGTGCCGCAAACGGATGTACTCCCGTCATCTTCCCGATCAGACGGGAGTCCAGCACCTGACGTATCAGATAGATTACCCCGAGCAGCACCAGCAGTGCAATCCCGCGCCGCTGTTCACCGTACAGAAATTCCCATACCGCCCACGGTACAAGCACACATCCGCATCCCAGCACCGGAAGAACGTCGATCACCGCAACAATCAGCGCCACCGCCAGCGCGTATTTCACGCCGATCACCGTCAGCCCCACGGACAGCTCGAAAAACGTCACCGTCATAATCGTGAGATATGTCCGCAGATACAGGAACACCGCACCGGACGCTTCCGCGAAAATCCGTTCCGTTTTCCGTGCCGCCGCTTCCGGCAGAAGTCCCAGAAGGCTCTGTGCGATCCCTTCCGGATCCGCCGTCAGATACACGAACGCGAAGATCCCCACCACGGCGGAAAACACGCCTCCCGGCACCGCACCGACGATTCCGCCGAGGAAGGATGCCGCCGATGCTCCCACAGATGATGCCGCGTCCGCCAGCGCATCGGAGACCATCCGGAAGACCCGCGATTCCGAGTTCACCGTAAACGGAAGAAGATCCAGAAGTCCACCGAGCAGATCCGCTGCCTTCTCCGCGTATTCCGGCAGATTTCCGATAACCTCCCAGAGCTGCGCCGCCAGAACGCCGGACAGCAGCGCGATCCCGTATCCTGTGCCGGCGCAGACGAGTACGGCAAAGACCGCACATCCTTTTTTCTCGGAAACGCGGCACTTCCGGCTGAAAAACACCCCTGCCGGACGGATCAGCCGCGACGCCACATACGCCAGTACAAACGGCAGAAGCGCACCGCCGACGTATTTCACAAACGCCTCCAACAGAATGAGCGCAAGCACCGCCGTCAGAAGAACCTGTGGAAAACCGCGCTGTTTTTTATTCGGTTCCGTCATGGAAAACCACCTCTTGTATACACTCTTACCCTATAGTATTCCCCGGATGAAAAAATCTTCTCATAATTATTTGACATTACAGAGGATATCTGCTACAATAAAGAAAAGACTAACAAAGGAAGGAAACATCGCAATGCTTATCAATTCCTATCCGTACGGCGGCGTTCTCCTGTATGAACCCGCCCCGTTCGCACTGGACGAAAAAACGCGTGCCGCTCTTCTCGAAAAATGGGATGCTGCGAACTACGACGGCGAAGTGGACGATCTTCTGGACGAAGCGGAAAAAATCGCAAGTCCGCGCGCATTCCTGCGCCGCGCCTACGTCACCTCCGTGGACGACACCGGTGTCGTCCTGACCGTCGAGGATACCGAAGGAAACGGCAGTCCGAAAACATATCGCATCAACAGTCCCCTTGTCGCGGAAAAGCTCCTTCCGGACACAACCGTCGTCGGTACGGTCACGACCTGCGGCCGTGCCCTGTACGATCTGTCCGTTACCTATGCGGACGACCCGCTTCTGCGGGAAGTGGCGGAGGACATCTGCCTCGCGTACATGCGCCTCGCCGGCATCGCCCTGCACGACTACATCCGCGAAAACATCTACGGCGGGGACAAATTCTCCCGTCTCAGCCCCGGCTCCCTCTCTTCGTGGGACATCACGGGACAGGTTCCGCTGTTCGACCTCCTCGGCGAAGGAACTGAACTCGCCGAAGTCGAACTGACCCCCTCCTACCTCATGATCCCCTACAAATCCGGCTCGGGTCTCTGCTTTCCGACAGACTCCCCGTTCGAGTCCTGCATGCGCTGCCCCCGCCAGAACTGCCCCAACCGGAGAGCGGAGTATCAGGAAGCTTAATTTCTCGGGGAAACCTTTTTTGAGGAAAAAGGTTTCCCCGAACCCCTTCCAAAAAACTTTTCAGACAAGAGGGCAGACAAAGTGCGTGCAAATTTAAAGTACGGGCTTTTGTTTTACCGACAGATTTTTACTTTATCAAAAATTTTTCTTATATACAGAAAGGATTCTCCACATGAAACGACTGATTTCTCTGATTCTTGCACTGTTCGCAGCTCTTGCATCGGTGCTCTGTATTTCCGGATGCTCCAAGGACACGGAGGAAGAAACCGTTGCTGCGGGAGAAACAGGTGAAACCATCATGGTACAGATCGAAATGGACAACGGCGGCATCATCAAGCTGGAACTTTACCCGGACATCGCGCCGATCACCGTAGCGAACTTCGAAAAGCTCGTGAAGGAAGGCTTCTATGACGGCCTGATCTTCCACCGCGTCATCAAGAACTTCATGATCCAGGGCGGTGACCCGACCGGCACCGGCATGGGCGGCGCAAAGGAAACCATCAAGGGTGAATTTGCATCCAACGGTGTAAAGAACAGCCTCTCCCACACCCGCGGCGTGATCTCCATGGCACGCAGCCAGAAGAAGGACAGCGCGTCTTCGCAGTTCTTCATCTGCCACGCGGACGCGAAGTACCTCGACGGTGACTATGCAGCATTCGGCAAGGTCATCGAAGGTATGGACGTTGTTGACGAAATCGCGAGCGTCAGAACCAACTTCAACGACAAGCCGCTGACCGACGTTGTCATGAAGTCCGTGACCATTATTGAAGAATAAACCGAACCGGTTCACAGAAAAACAGGACGTTTCCGGACGTCCTGTTTTTTAACCCTTTCTTTATATTTCCGACATTGATTTTGCAGTACGTACAATTTATAATGGATTCATCCAACAATTTCACCGGAGGTCTCCATGAAAATCCCACAGAAGCCAATTTCAGTTCTCTGCTTTCTTCTGCTGTTCTGTGAATCCCTCTGCTACAGTCTTTCTTTTATCTGGCTGTCCGGGCATTACGAATTTCTGGACTTGTTCGCTCCCACTCGTACCTCAAACAGCGAATTCTGGCGATCAGTCACACTCTACATCCAAGGCGGAAATCTTTCCAATGTCGGTTATCTTCTCCTGATTATCTCCGCTCTCTTTCTCCTTCTCACTATTGCAGCTCGCCTGAAACACTGTACAGGTTTCGTACTCATTCCTCTGTATGCTGTTTTCACCAAAGGCGTATTCGCT
>JBGVOJ010000436.1:0-1233 GCA_045126415.1 Eubacteriales bacterium
TTTCACGATATCCTCGGCAACATTGACCCCTACAGCGGGAACGGATGGGAGGAGCTGTCATGACACCGGAAACTGTCCGTTGTATGGAAGAAATCAATACGTTTCCGCCGGGAGCCGCTCCGTGTCTGATCCGTATGGAATACACCGACACGGAACTTTTCAGCGGTGTACTGACCCTTTCTCTGGAAACGGTGCAGGGGGAGTACCGGGTCTGTTTTCCCCGCACAGCCGCGTATCTTTCCCGGATTGAGGCATACACTTCCGTCCGTTCCGATGAAGTGTATAACGGAACCTGTATCCGCGAATATACAAAATCACGTTTTCTTGATCTCATGAACGAAATGACATTTGCCGGTCAGGTGGAAAATTACCGCCATTACGGTGTGTATACCGAAGGTACCGTCTTTGATATCGCATCGTTCACCGAACCGGAAATCACAAAAATTCATTCAAAAGAATAACAACAAAAAAGAGGCTGCCGCATTCAGGAGTAAATTACGAAAATACGGCAGCCTTATATCTATTCCTTCGACTTTTCTTCTTCCGTTTCCGCTAGCCTGCGGATATACAGAGCTTTATCATATCGAATATCCTGCCGGATTTCCTCCGGCATACATCCGCCTTCGCTTAACGCACGCACCAGCTGCTCCCGTTGTGCACATTTGACACAGCATTCCTCCCAGAGCCACTCCAGCAGATCCATGGGAAGATCCTCTGCCGGTGTTCTTCTGCGCAGGTGATCGCAGAATAGCGTGAAGACGGTTCTCCAGACCGCTCTTTCCTTCCGGTACAGATATCCCCCGAAGGTTTCTTTGTCCGCAACGGTATAATTGGGACCGAGAACCATCTGTATTCCATACCGGAAATACAGACTTTCTTCCTCGTTTTTCGTCATCAGCCGTTCTCCGTATTCCCGTACTGCCGGATGCCGCAAATTTGTAAGAAGCATGAAAATATCCTCGCCGGAAGCATAGCGCGCCAGCATATCATGCTCCTTCGATAGAAGAGTACAGCGTTCCGCCTTTTCGATCAGCGGTTCCGGCGAAAGAGGGAAGAGCGGCGGTTTCCCGACCACGGACGGCAGGAACAGCCAGATCAGATATCGTCGGCGATCCGGATCATTCTCAATCAGAAGCCGCTCCGCTGCGGTACGGTGTACCCATTCCGGTGCGGATGCAAAGGAGAGATATTTTGCGTCAAAATCATTCCAGAACCCTTCAGCCGCCAGAATTT
>JBGVOJ010000437.1:0-2254 GCA_045126415.1 Eubacteriales bacterium
TGGCTCCTATGAGTGTTACAGTTCGTTTTGATTATTATGAAGATTCGACTCATTATTTTGAAGGACCGATTAACATTTTCGTTGTATTGGATGATGGAACGGAGCATAAGGTCGGAATCCTCAGCTCATACCGTGAATTCAGAAAGAATGAGGGATGTATCAAAGAGATCAATGCGGTTTTTGATGAACCGATCGTAACAAGTGATGTTGCGTATATCAAGTACGGGGAGACAATTATTCCGTTGAATTAAACTTTCTGAAATGAAAACAATTCTAATGTTTCTAAGGCTGCCGCCAAAAAACGGCAGTCTTTTCGTTGTTCAAGAAATTTTCAAAAAAATATGGTAAAATATATGTGTAACTTGAAACCAACCCCAATATTTTGCGAGATATATAGTAGAACGGTTCCAATGCACTTAACCCGTCGAAAGGAGGCACCCTTCCATGAATGACGAACAAATTGTGGAATTGTACTGGCAGCGCGACGAATCTGCTGTTGCGGTGACACAGGAAAAATACAATGCCTATCTCATGAAAATTGCCCGTAACATTCTGAATGATACCGGGGACAGCGAAGAGAGCGTGAACGATACATATCTCGCCGCGTGGAATTCCATGCCGCCTCAGAAACCGGTGGTTTTGTCTACCTATCTCGGCAAGATCACCAGACGAATTTCTATCAGTTTGTTTCGCAAAAGAAATGCAGATAAACGCAGGGACGGCGAGTTTGCTCTGTCTCTTGACGAAATGGAGGAGGTTTTGACCGATCACATGGAACCGGAAAAGGAAATAGAAGCCAAACTGCTCGGTGAGCTGCTGAACAAATTCCTCCGTTCCCTGAAACCGGATGAACGGCGCACTTTTATCGGGCGGTATTATTACATGGATCCGCTGAAAGAGGTTGCTGCCTACTGCGGAATGAGCGAAAGCAAGGCAAAAACTATGCTGTTCAGAACCCGTGTAAAACTGAAAGAGTATCTTAAAAAGGAGGGTTTCGTGTTGTGAATAAAGAGTTGATCATGGATGCGATGGAGTATATTGATGACGAACTGCTGGAGGATGTGAATACGCTGCGGTCAGGCAGTCCTCTGAAACGGAGCCGGATATGGATGCGGTATGCTTCCGCTGCGGCGTGTGTTTGTATTGTGCTAGGCGGGATGCTATTTGTCAGTCGATTCTATAATATGAAATCCTATCCGGAAAGCGACGGAGCTGATAACGAAATGATGGCTGAAGGAGCCGATGGTCTTTCGGGCAGTGGTGATACAGGTGCTCTTGGTGTTACAATTCCGAAAACCGAGATTTCCATAGAATCGAATTCAACTGCCGATCTGCTGGCATTCTTCATCTATGACGGACGACTGTATGTACAGTATGAGTGGATACAGGATCATCCCGAACTTGCAGGAGAATATGTGGGCACAGCCACAGGAAACATCGACTGTTTCACCCCAAAAAAGGAATATGTTGATTTTGCAGGCAGCGTCTCCGGTGATTTCTATACTGTGGATGGATTCGATCCTTCCTTCATGCTTTGTATGAAATATGAGGATGGCTCGGTTTCAACCTATATCAATGACAATGGAATGACATTGTTCAGGGGCTCCGATCTTTTTGAAGACCGCCTGCATCTCAGCGGCAACTATTCGGGAGTGGAATACCAGACAAGACATGACTGGGTAAAAAGTCTGGGGAATGTAAAAGCACTGTCGGACGAATCTGCCGGGGTGATTGAATCCTTCGTTGAAGAGCTGAACAAAGGCAGCTTCATGTACACTGATGATATGCCGCTTGATGAAGGGCAGAAGAATATCTACGACCGTGAGATTTATCACCTGTTCTTCCACATGAACAACGGTATGACCATCCATCTGCGGCTTTATGATGGCGGTTATGTCCGCTTCGCCGGACTGATTCCCGTATGTGTGAAAATGGATACAGGCACATTCAATGCATTGGTTGATCTGCTGAAATGAGAAAGGAGTTTCCTATGAAGAAAATCTTTGCTGTTATGCTTTCTGTTATTTCGATGTTTATGCTGGCTTCCTGTGATCCGTTTGAACCCGAAGTCCGCGCTGAAAAGCCGGTTATTTACCTCTATCCGACTGAGAATATGGATGTTACTGTAAAACTGGATATCAATGGAGATCTTACCTGCACCTATCCTGCTTATAATGATGGCTGGATGGTAACTGCATCACCGGATGGCACGCTGACCGATGCAAACGGACGTGAATACTACTGCCTGTATTGG
>JBGVOJ010000438.1:0-4517 GCA_045126415.1 Eubacteriales bacterium
AAGCTTACGTTCAATTCTGTCTTTATACTTCGTGACCAGCATTTTGATCAAGCAATTACATGCCATCTGCCGTACTGGCCAATATTCATCTTCAAAACATTGAAGAACAATAGAAAAAATCATCGCATCAACCTTCATAGCATCATCAACATAATGATACAAGTACTGTTCTACACATTCGGCAAGAGCAACTTTGGTAGACCGATCTTTTTTGGTAAAATCAAAACACCATTCCAGCATTTCATCTTTATCTGCGATACCCGTAATAACTCTTAACATAAGTACTCTACAAGCTAAAATGCTCTTAGAACTACCCATAACAGAATATGTTTCAGATACATCAATGTTCGCAATCGCATCTATCAATTCCCGAGACATAACAATATCTCCTGAATTGGGATATACTAAAACGTCGCAGAGACAATCAATGCAATCCTCCTTTATATCTGCTGAAGCCTGACTTGTTAACACTTCGATACAAAGCGGCAACAAATTCCCATTGATTACTTCTGACATTTTAGAAGTATAGTGCTTACGAACTATATTCTTGATGGTAGCATACGGTTTCTCAAAAAATCCAGTGTATTTTCCCGGATTTTTGTTAACCTCAAATTGGTGTCTTGCCGTTTCAATTTGGTCAACAATGACTTGATTCCAATCACCACATCCTGTATTGATATCGTAGAAAAGCTTCTGCGTTCCGATCAAACCGTTATTAGGAACCGAAGCAAGAACTTCAAAAATCTCCTTATTTTGAGTAACTAAAGATGCAATAAATTGTGGATGACCACCATTATTAACTATGAAAGTCAATCTTTCTTCAAGCACTTTGCAAAGTTCCACCAGAGCCGCATGAGGAACATTTTCTATATTAAGATACATTAGAATATTTGCTAATTTTCCCCCCATATGAAAGTGCTTTTCGCGAATAATTTCTGTTAGCATCTCAACTATGGTAGTTGCACTCAAACGATTGATATTATGATATATACACTCTAAGAAATCTTCAGATATCCCCCAGTAAACAGAACTAGAAGTGTATTTCATATATGCTTCCGCTTCGGCAAAACACGAATCTGTCATGTACATTCCGAGTTTTGTCAATACCATCAGCTTCATATTGTCTCTGGAAGAGCATGGTGCGTTTTTGCTTAATTGCCAAATTTCATCAGCACTGGTTACAACAGAAAGATATATATCATCCCACTTATAATCGAGTGTTTTCTGGAATAATTTTGCATTTCCGTGTAAAACTAAGAGTTTTATGGCCTCAAAGAGGAAAGGTTCTTTCCCTGTAAGATCATCATACTGATACAGAACTCTAAATAATAACTCTCGAGTAATAAGCATATGTGAATATGAACCATATAACAAAGCAGTGAAGAAATAGTTTTCCACATCATTGATGATGCTGCCGATATTGGTTCCATAGAACATAGTTCCGGGCTTAGCCATTTTGAACTTTTCTATTTCTTTTACAAGCCCGTTATATACATTCCCAAGATAACGGTCAAGAACCGGCAAATAAACAATCGTATCTAACTCATTAAGTCCTTTCTGTCCATCGCCTTCTACATATATCTTGCCCTCTCTGGAGAAGACTTCAGTTTCAATATTTCGGCAATCTATCAAAATGTTTGCCACTATCCACGGCGGCATCTCTGATGCCCTTGCTAATGAAAGTGCATGACTCTCTGCTCTTAATGCTCCATCGATATCTCCAGCCATTTCGTGACGAATTGCATCCCAACGCCGAATCAACCATTCAGTATTGGTGTATAAGCCTGAAACACTTTTTATTAATTTTAAGACATCTTCATCCTCAATAGTTCCTATTCCAGTAATCAACCAATCTAACGCTGCCACACCCAAACTATGCAATGTTGATTCTTCAGAAGAATATTTATTTTTTACTTGCGGAATATTTAATAAGTCGAAGATATGATTATAACTACTACTAAACAATTCAATATCAGTTTTAGTCGGGATGCTGTGTTTGGTTTGCTGTGCTTCATTTGGCAGAGACATTGTATCAGTATCAGGATTTGTCCCTGTATAACCCATAGTCCCGTCTTGAAAATAGCTGATTACGCTTTCGATAACATTTTTTCTGACCCGTTTTTCAATATCATCAAAACTTGTCAGTGAACAATATGTGCAATAGTCCGTCGTTTGTAGATTCTTTTTAAGCTCAACGGCACTTAATTCAGGCATTGAACCGTCATCTAAAAAATATATCAGCATAGGCTTTTTATGCGTTGTTGCTAACGCACATTCGGTTGCTGTTCCCTTTCTAACCTCACCCTTGACTAACAAAACAACAATATCTGCACGTAACAACTGTCTTTGATAACGTTGTTCGGACTGCATCGGCGAAGCATCATCCTCAATAATAAACGGATTAATATAAGGACACTCTTTAAGATAATCCTTAATTCTGCGTCTAACTTCGTTCCACGCAAACACACCCTCATCACTTTGAGCCGAGCTAATAAAAACACGTAACCGTTCATCAGGTATTTCCGTAAAAGTACTTGATGGATTTTCTGTTTTATGAACAGTAGATATTTCTAAATATTTCGATACTTCCATATATAAATCCCTTCTACTTCTCTATTCAAAAACAAAAACCGTACAGGATCACTCCTACACGGTTGACACGACTGGGCCAATGCCCACCGACAATATATTATATCATAAACTGTATTATTTTTCAATACGACCGATGATATTACATTAACGTATATTAATTACGGTATATTAATTAATAACTTTCATTCGTTGTTTGAATGGAACCATCTATATATATCTTTGTATGTGAATGCTTATGGATATAAATTATTTCATATACAAGGAATTTATTATTTTATAATTTTTGTAGCATAACAATTATAGATAGATAATTGTCTACATTTATAGGAGGTTCAATATGGACATAACCATCCGTCCGATGACATACAAAGAACGGGCATATACATACACACAAAAAAACGAAATCATGCAAAAATCCGGCTGTATCGAACATCTGCTAGGAGATACGGACACCAACATAAAAGGACTTCTCACCCGATGGCTCGAACACACTCCCGGACTAAAAAACGATACGTTCAAAACGGAGTTTGACGCCGTGGTGAATCAGCTCCGTTTCAATGAAGAAGTACCGAAAGACCAGAGTGCACTTGCCACATACTGCCGTACCAATCTCGAAACCGGATTCTATGGGACTTACACCAGAGAATCCGGTTTCCGGGCAGACACGAAAGAACATAGTTATATGCTGCGACTCAATCCGAACAAAGGAGATTATAATTTCTATATTTACGTTTATGACCAAGAAATGCTAGACAGCATGCTGCTTTCATATCCAGAAACAATGACAGTGATTGCCGTGAAACCACCTGTACAGGAGATTCAAAGCAAACTGGAATTCCTGCAGAAAGAAGTCGTCGGAGATATACATAACCCTGTTGCCATTATCGCTGCAGAATCCGGTAAACTAATGGGGATGCCGTTCAATCGTGCGCTGCGGGATGAAGAGGGCCATATCTACGATGTTCTTGTTGGTAAATTCCTGATTGTCGGTCTGGGAGAAGATAACTTTGTCTCCATCTCGGACGAACTGATTCCGAAATATACCCGTGAATTTCAGACACCAGAACAGCTTGTTCGGATCGGTGAAAAGAACTACATTCTTCCGGCGATGGACGAAACTGCTGTCTACCAGTATACTGCCGCTTATGCCAGAGAGCATAACGAACTGCCGCAGTACCGGGAATCCCTTCAGGCAAATATCGCCTGTAAGGAAGCAATCGAAAAGGCGGTGGGCGAAAACTATCACGGATGGAGTGTTGACACAAAAACTGCCACGGCACAGGTAATGGCGCAGTTTCCGGTTGAACGAATCCGGTATGTCCTTGCCGCAACGGTGCAGCAGAAGGATTGGGACGGACGGATTTCGGATGATAACAAGGTATGGGCAAAGGGGATTCCTGTGGCTGACGAGCAGAACCGGTGTCAGTTTATGGTGGATCAGTGTCATCCCGGTTTGACGGATTTGTTTGTCAAGAGGTTCCGGGAGATGACGGAACCGAAAGTATCGGTTTTGGAGAAACTGTCTGAACCGGCTCCCAAAACGTCTGTTGCTGTAAAGGCGAAGAACAAAACACAGGAGCGGTGATGGCAAAGAAAAGAAAGCATAACATTCCCATCATGTTTTGGGTAACGGAACAGGAACGCGACCTTATCGAACAGCGGATGGTACAGATCGGAACGGTCAATATGAGCGCGTATCTCCGGAAGATTGCGATTGACGGGTATGTACTGAAACTGGATTTGCCGGAACTGAAGGAAATGATTTCGCTCCTGCGGCGGTCGAGCAATAACCTGAACCAGATCGCCAGACGTGTGAATGAAACCGGCCGGATTTATGATGCGGATATGGAATGCCTGCGGGAAAATCAGGAGCGATTGTGGGATGCGGCGAGTGAGATATTGACAAAACTTGCAGCGTTGGAGTG
>JBGVOJ010000439.1:0-4173 GCA_045126415.1 Eubacteriales bacterium
ATCCGCCGGACGCGGCATCGCGGCGACCCCGGACGGACGTGCGGCGAACGACCCGCTGTGCGACTCCTGCGGCGCGATCCACGGACGCGACACGGAAGGCCCGACGGCGCTTCTGTCGAGCGTGGCGTCCCTGCGGCTGGATCTGGTACTCGGCACGCCGATCACGAACATCCGGATTTCGAAAGCGAACCTGCCGACTCTGCTGAAACCGCTGGTGGAAGGCTTCTTCCGTCAGCGCGGGATGCAGCTGCAGGTGACCTGCGCGTCGAAGGAGGAACTGCTCGACGCTCTGGTGCATCCGGAAAAGTACGAGAGCCTTGTCGTACGCATCGGCGGCTTCTCGGAATACTTCAACTGGCTGAGTCCGGTACTGAAGCAGACGGTGATTGATAGAACGGAATATTGATAGGAATGATTTTCTCGGGGAAAAACTTTTTGAAAAAAGTTTTTCCCCGAACCCCTTTTCAAAAACTTTTGAACTGGATAAAAAGACAAAGAACGTGCAGATTTGGAGTGAAATCGGCACGTTCTTTTGGGTTAACGCAGGAACTTTAAGACAATATTGTATTAGAATCAACATATTGTATCCAAAATATACTATAATGTGGTATATACGAATGTATCTAAATTTTAACTTTTCCTGAAATCTGTGATATAATGAGACAATTTCAAAAATAAACGGAGGACATCCCATGAATCTTCTCGAAAAACTCTACTACGGCGAACTGATCCCGTTCGAAGCTCCGGCACGCGATACCGACAAATGGAAACGTCTTATATCACAGGTCACCCGGGACGAAACCGCCCTTCTCGACGGCATGACCGACGAACAGAAGGATAAATACAGAAAATATTACGAATCCGTCTCCCGGTGCCATGCCGGAGAAACCTGCGATTTCTTCGTGATCGGCTTCCGTCTCGGCGCACAGATGATGATGGAAATTCTCGCTGAGGAACCGTAAAATTCCGTCTTGCGCGGACGGCCGGTTTGTGATACAATGGATTTACGGAAAAATCGTGAAAATCACAGACTTCAGGGAGGCTTTTATGCAATTTACGGAAACCGTATCGGTAAAGATTCCGAATCTGACGAAATCGTACACGTTCCTGCACCTGTCGGACGCGCACGGTGCCTGTGCCGCGCCGGATGCACCGGAGGACGCGAAGGCTCTCGCCGAAAAACAGACGAAAGCATGGATGCACGGGGACATTCCGCCTGTGGACGTCTTCGAAAACGTCCTTGCGTTCGCGAAGGATGCGGGCATTGACGCGCTTCTGATGGCGGGGGACTGCATTGACTACTACAGCGCGGACAACGCGGCGTATATGCGGGAGCATCTGCCGGTCTGCGGTGTGGAGGTGCTGTACGCGTTCGGGAATCATGAAGGCGGCAGCTACACGGAAGTGATTGAAAATCCGAAGGCGTCGTATCCGGCGCTGGCACCCGTGATGATGGGGACGCCGGACTTCTGGGTACGTGATTTCGGGGAATTCCTCGTGATCGGCGTGGACGACTCCGATCAGTTTGTCCGTCCGGAGCAGGTGGAAAAGATGCGGGAGCAGATCGCGCGCGGGCTGCCGATTCTGCTGCTGATGCACATTCCGATGAAGACACCGGCGATTGAGCCGTCGGTGATGAAGAAGTGGGGGACGACGTTCATGATCGGCACGGACGAAGACCCCGATTCGACGAAGGAATTCTGCGAACTTGTGAAGTCCGCGGAGAATGTCGCGGCGGTATTTGCGGGGCATATTCACTATGCCCACACCGGGGAATTCGCGGATGGGCGGATGCAGTATGTATCCGCACCGGCGTTCACGGGGTATCTGAGGAAGGTTCTCGTAGAACCGGCGTAAGACACGCCTGCGGAGCACCTTCGGTGCGGAAGGAAGAAAAACGCCCGATGGGCGTTTTTCAATTTTATCGCCTACGCGGCGGGCGCACAAGAGGACTTGTGGGGACACTTCGTGTCTCCGGCGAAGCCCTCTTGTGAATCACCCCGCCCTGTAAGGGTGGAGTTTTGCAGATCAAATTGCGAAAACTGTCCGTTCGTTCATAGATATAGCAATCGAAAATCGCCCGTTTTTTATTGGGCTAACCGCGGGTGAAAGGGTAGCGGTATCTGCTTTGGATAGAGGTATCCTCTTTTCCGAACGGTCTGCCGCGTGAAAACCGCTGTCTGTCTGAGGCCCTGAGGCCGAGTCCCACGAACGGAGGAGTCCAGAGGATACTTCCTCTGGCGCGGGAGATTCATAAGAGGTCCCGCGCGAGGACCTCTTATGCGCCGCCACGCGCAGTGGCATAAATTTGAAAAAACTCCGGCGGCGTTTTTTCTTTCCTTTCGCACCTTTGGTGCACCGAAGGCGTGTTCCCCTATTGAATTCGCACTCACTTTGATGTATAATAGTGTAAAATCGGGTGATATTCGGAGTATTATAGTATTATGATGGACTTGTTTGATAAACTGAACGAACAGCAGATCGAGGCGGTTGCCGCAACCGAAGGCTACGTGCGCATCATCGCGGGCGCCGGTTCCGGCAAGACCAAAACGCTGACCCACCGCTATGCCTATCTCGTGAAGGCCGCCGGAATCCATCCGGGGAACGTCCTCTGCGTGACCTTTACCAATAAGGCTGCCGGCGAAATGAAACGCCGCGTCCGTTCCCTCGTCGGTGACGGGTACGATACGTCGCTCATCACGACCTACCACGGGTTCTGTGTCCGCGTCCTCCGCGAGGATATCGGACGGCTGTTCTATCCCCAGAGCTTTCCTATCCTCGATGAGTCCGATCAGAAGAAAATCCTCGAGGAAATCTACGCCGAACTCGAAATCAAGCTCGACCGCGCCAGCTTCGAGAAAATCCTCGACAGTATCCACTACATCAAGGCGCACGAGCCGTATGTGAATATGTTCGTCACCGGCAATTTCGGTTCGCCCGAACAGGATGAATCCCTCGAGAAGCGGATCATCCGGATGTATATGGAAAAACAGAAAAAGACGTTCGGCCTCGACTTCGATGACCTCATTTCCTTCGCGTTCGAAATCTTCGAACGCTATCCCGAAGTCCTCCGGAAGTGGCAGGAACGTCTGCATTATATTCAGGTCGACGAGTTCCAGGACTCGTCTTTCCGTGAGCTGAAGCTCATTCAGATGCTGTCCGCCGAACATAAGAACCTGTTCGTTGTCGGGGATCCCGACCAGAACATCTATGAGTGGCGCGGTGCCGCGATGGAACACCTTGTCAAATTCGACGAGACGTTTCCCGGCACGCAGACCATTATGCTCAACCGGAACTACCGTTCCACGGGGAATATTCTGAATACCGCCAATACGCTCATCGGACATAACAAAAACCGTATTCCGAAAAATCTGTTCACCACCGGTGACCGCGGCGCGGATGTCATTCACCTTCACGCCAAGTCCGAAGGGGACGAGGGACGGTGGATGGCGGACGAGATCAAAAAGCTCGTCGCACGCGACGGGCACGCGTACCGCGATATCGCGGTGCTGTACCGGTCGGGATTTCTGTCCCGCTTTGTCGAGCAGTCGCTGATGGCGGCGGGGATTCCGTATGAGCTGTACGGCAGCGTGCGGTTTTATGAGCGGATGGAAATCCGCGACGCGCTGGCGTATCTGAAACTGATTGTATATAATGATAACAATGCGTTTGAACGCGTCATCAATACCCCGAAGCGGATGTTCGGCAAGCGGAAAATGGCGGTTCTGCGTGACCTCGCGGTGCGCGAGGATTTGTCGTATTACGAAACTCTTGTGAAGTACATCGACCTGCCGGAATTCGGACGGTCGGGCGCGGCACAGTTTGTTGAAGTGATCGAGACGATGCGGAAAAACTACCGCGATATGCCGCTGTCGGACGTGATCGAATCCGTGCTGGCGCAGTCGGGGTATGAGCAGTACATCCGCGAAAACGGAAGTATGGAGCGGCTCGACAACCTCGCGGAATTCAAGCGGACGGCGCTTGAAGCTGAGCGGAGCTGGGGCGAATTCTACCCTCTCGAGGAATTTCTCAGTCAGGCGGCGCTGCAGGCGAAAAACGACGAGTCCGAGGAAAATACGGACAAGGTCAAATTGATGACGATCCATGCGTCGAAGGGGCTGGAGTTCCCGGTGTGTTTCGTATGCGGCTTCTCGGAAGGGATTTTTCCGTCCG
>JBGVOJ010000440.1:0-2660 GCA_045126415.1 Eubacteriales bacterium
CCCCCCCCCCCCCGCCCCCCCCCCCCCCCCCCCCCCCCCCCCCCCCCCCCCCCCCCCCCCCCCCCCCCCCCAAACTCACTTCTTAAATTTAAAAAATCGTTTCAGGAACGGTACGGCGTATTTGGGGCTTTTCCAGACGACTACTTTCATAGGCTGCACTCCCGTTTGGTGGATTCATTACAGGATATGCGGGAGTGCGGGAATGTGTGCGTCATTCGTGTTCGCTCAGCCAGATGCTCACGCGCGACTGGATCGCGTCCGCCGTGGATTCGGCGGTTGCGTTGCCGGAGAGGTAGCGGCTGACTTCTTCTTCCGGAATTCTGCCGCCCCGGTTGTCGTAATACAGCGGAATTCCCGCCGTATCGAGAAGCTGCTTCATCGCCTCGACCGCCGCACGGTCAAAGACGCAGAGAATCCCCTGCTGTCCCTTGTAGCGTCCTTCTGCATCCAGTTCGGAAGCAAGATCAAATCCGGCGAGACGGCTTCCGTTCTGCAGATTGAGTGCCTGATATCCTTCCAGCGCATCCAGATAGGCGTCGTAATCCGGCTTGTATGCCTTGAAGAAATACCCGTAACTTACCTCTCCGGAAGACGAATTTTCCACATATTCCAGATAAGTTTCCGCCGTCAGACGCGATTCGATGAATTCCCATGCCGTTTCCGGATTTCTGCTGCACGACGGAATCGTATAAACACCTCCGCTGATGATCACTTCCACACCGCTTGTACATCGGTCATCCACCGGATAACCGATGCAGTTCAGTTCCGCCGGACTTTTCACACCGAAGGTATATGCTGCCCGCAGGATATTCTGCGGAGACTGTATCGCCTGATACTTGTCCAGTTTGATCTTCCCATTGTGATACAGATTTTCGCCGCCTTCGACAATCTCGACCTGATCCGGGGTGATCTCGCCCGCATACATGGCTGCCAGATTGTTCGAACCGTGATCCATGTACAACTGCGGCTCCGTCGGCAGGGACTTCATGAATTCCAGCAGACGGGTGAATTCCGGATTCAGAAAATCCGCTTTTCCGTCACGTATGAAAGGTGCGTATGCCATGAAACTGAAGAACTGATAGTCCGCATCCTCTCCCGTGACTTCTTCCATGAGGTATTCCCCCTCACCGAGCGCGTCGTAAAAATCAAGGAATTCCGTCAGTGTCCATTTTGTACGGTCTCCAAGGGTGTCCCGCCGTCCGATCAGTGTGTTCAAAAAGAATTCCGCCGCAACGCCGTACAGTTCCCCGTTTTCGGCTTCCAGCGTATTCTTCACACTTCCATAGATCGTTTCCGGCGTAACCTCACCGTCCATCAGAGTGTACAGATCGATAAAATATCCCGGAATTTCCGACAATTCCGTGTAGGAATTGGTATTCACAAACAGAATATCCGGCTCCAGTATTCCCGTCGTGAGGTCGAGCATCAGCCGATCCTGTCCCGCCGACCATTCATCTTCGGTATTGTATCTGCTGTAATCCAATACTTCAATCCGCACATCCGTCCGGCTCTTGTTGAAGTCCACCACCGCTTTGGTAAGATCGGATTCCGGCGTAACGCATGCCAGAGTGAGCGTTTCCATCGCGGACAGATCAATCGTAGGGTCGGGTCTGTACAGCCGTATATCGCAGTCGATATTATGCATCGCTTTCCGTTCCGCTGTCATGAATTCCCCGTCATATTCTCCCGGGAGCCACGTGAGTGCCTCAAGATATTCCCCCGAAATCCCCGAATCCACGAAATTCATGATCGTGTCGAACACCGGTTCTTGTTCTTCCTCCGCCGTCACCTTCCAGCGGAAAACTCCCGTGTTGTCATACGCATAGAGATATCCGTCCTCATATCCGAGAATCCGTGCGGGTGCATAATCCGTCGGTGCTTTTTCGAACATTCCCGGCAGAACATACGATTCCGTGAGCGTTCCGTCGTCGGTAAAACAGCCGAATTTCAGACGCCCGTCCTCGCTGTATTCCGCCCACAGTTCCCCGTCGATCATGAATGCGGCGTACACATCCCCCGGAAGTTTGAATTCCGAAACCCGCGCGAACGTATCGTCCGCAACAATACAGTCTCTGTCCCAGATGAGGATAATTCCGTCTTCCGTTTCGAGAATGTACCGCCCGATTTTCGGATAATCATTGACACCGCCCTTTCCGCGAAGTGTCGGAATGTCCGCGAAGGCTTCGCACTGCCCGTCGTAGGAGAAGCGGAACAGCCTGCGGAAATTATCTTCCGCCGCTTCATCGTAATATAGTCCGATAACATAGATCCCGCGTTCACCGAGTACAATTGTATCTCCACCATTGTTCCCGTATTCCGTCAGCGGCATTTCCTTTGTGATATTGCCGTCCGCGTCCGATTCTACAAGAACAATCCCGGCACGGTATTCCCCATCATCGTCGCGGTAGTCGTACCCATAGGCATACCGATAGCCTTTCTCCGTCTTCATTGCATTGCCGATTTTACTTCTTTCTAACTCACCGTCTGACAGATGCTCAAACGCCTGCCGGTACACCATCGTCCGATGCTCCGGCACATCCTCTTTTCCGCATCCCGCAAGCAGTCCGCCGATCATGCAGAAAATCAGTCCGATCATCAAAAATTTCTTCATAAATCTCCTCCTGTTCTATAAGTTCTATATTTGTTTAACGATATTATAA
>JBGVOJ010000441.1:0-4407 GCA_045126415.1 Eubacteriales bacterium
CCAGATTTCTCAGGCGGAAGCGAAGAAATACTTCATTGAACGGTTCCGTCTGTCCAAGTGGCGCCGTACCGGCATCATCTGGTGGAACCTCATAGACGGCTGGCCGCAGATCTCTGACGCGATTGTCGACTATTATTACGACAAAAAACTCGCGTACGATTATATCAAGCGTTCCCAGAAGCCTCTCTGCATGATGTTCGACGAACCGGAAAACGACAAGTTGAATCTGTACGCGGTCAACGATACCCGTACGGACAAGATCATCCGCTATACCGTGGAAGATGACACAGGCAAGGTGATTGTATCGGGTGAAGCTCTTGTGAAGTCCGACGAAAGCACATCGGTCTGCGCAATTCCCGCAACCGACGAAAAGCGGTACTACATCATCCGCTGGACGGACGGCGAGACCGAAGGCATCAACCACTACTTCGCCAATATTATTGATATTGACTACGATTATTATCTCACACTGCTTGAAAAACTGAAATAAACATCAAATCAAAACCCGCAGGTCTAAAACCTGCGGGTTTGTCCTTTATTCCATTGAAAGTGCCGTAACCTTCACAGAAACCTTCGCGCCGTCCGTGATTTCCAGACCGCGTGAACGATCCGCCACCTGTCCGATGGTCGAATATATCAGACCGCTGTCCGCAAAGATTTCTGCACCGATCGTGTCAAAAATCACACGCATTTTTTTCGCACCGGTATATGTCAGCGGAGCCGTGCAGTTCCCGTGAATGTATGTACCGGCTACCGGATCCACCTGAATCTCCATACCGAAGCAGGAGAGAACGAATGCTTCGCAGTCGTCCGCAATATCGATTTCCACATCCGCCGCATAATATCCGTCAGTAATGGTCATACCTTCCTTTACGAGCAGCTCGACTTCCTTCACCGGATACGATCCGAGACGGATGACATCCCCCACTCTCTGCAGGAACATTTCACACGGGAGACCCATCTGCGAGTTGAACACCGCACCGGGAGCCTGATTCTGTCCCCACGCGATCTTGATCCGGCGGTCACCCGTACCTGAGAAGGTCTGTGCGGCATAACTTACACCGGGACCGCGGTGGTACGGCAGATCGCACTGTTCCGCGGCAAACGTGCCGCTGTCCATATTACCGACGATGTATGTGTCATGCGCACCGGAGAATACCCACTTCGCGGTATTTTCACCGCGAACAGGCAGCTTGTAGAAGTCCGGACATTCATTGTCATTCGGCATTTTCACATCCGAAATCTTTTCCCAGTCGAGCAGGTTATCGGAAGCAAAGAGCGCATAATCGTTTCCGTCGAGGTAAAGAGAAAGGGTATAGCGGCCGATCTCCGGACACCATTCGACCTTCGGGTCACGGTTTCCTCCGATGATGTGCGGAATGATCGGATTTTTTTCATATTTTGTGAAGGTGAATCCGCTGTCCGTAGAGTATGCGAGACACTGCGTGAACGGGACATTCTTCGAAAGTTCATTGTGTTCACCGGCAGCCGTGTAGAACAGCAGAACCGCGTCCCTGCCGAAACCGGCTGCATTTTCGTGGTCACAATAAGCACTTCCCGAGAACATGGTGCCGGTTTCATCAGGGAAGAGAATGTCGCCGAGTTCCTCCCAGTGAACAAGGTCGTCGGAAACGGCGTGTCCCCATGTCATATTGCCCCAGTTTACACTGTGCGGATTGTGCTGATAGAACATGTGATACTTGCCGTTCACAAGGATCAGCCCATTCGGGTCATTGTTCCAGCCGATACGGGAAGTGAAGTGCGCCGCAGGACGGAGGAATGTGCCGTCCTTGATTTCGTCCATTTCCGGAAAACGGTCGCTTTCACGGTACGGGATCACATTTCCGGCGTCGTCGGTGAGGGTCAGCTTCACGTCTCCGAGACGGGTAATGTCGGCATAGGCATCAAAACGCGGATTCTCAAAGTCGAGCGACGCGTTAAAGTCATAGACCAGCGTGCCGTCTTCGGTCAGCAGACGATAATGCTTTTTTGGAAGCGTATCGTTAACCGGAGTTACTAAAAATCGTTTGTTCATGTGGGTGTATCCTTTCTGTAAACTGAATTCAGTTTAATTTCAAATCAACGAAGTTCCATGATCCTGCATTTATCGATCAGTTCCAGTTTCCGACGGGAGGCACTGTATGCCAGGCGGAAGTCTCCGGTCACATTGGCCGATTCTTCCAGACTGCTCAGGACACGATATTTCATGTAATATGGCAGTTCGGGATCCAGCGAAAGCTCCCGCAGGATCTTGCCGGCCTCCTGTGTTTTTTCGTTGGACAACAGGAGGGAGGCGCGGAGGTGCTTTTCATAATACGGTTCTTCCGGAAAACCTTCCGCCGACGTTTCTCCTGACCGGACATTTTTCAGTGCAAGAAAGTACCGGATCATTGACACCGGCACAAACGAGCCGCACATCCGGTAATCACAGAGCCGGTCCGGAATGGCATCGGAACAGATGGAACGGAAAAGCTCGCCGTAAAATTCCAGTGTTGAGACAAAGTTTTCGTCTGCATAGATGGAGTTTTCCGCATAATACCGGGCCTGCGCCAGATCGGATGCTGCTTCTGCCATGGCAAAGGTTTCAGCGGATTCCCTGGCCGTATGAAGATAGGACATCGCTGCAAGATAAGACAATTCATCATCTCTCGCGGACGGCGGTACTGATTCACAGATCTCCTGACATGCACGGAAGTTATTCTCACGGAATCTGGCTTTCAGATCATCGATAATGGAGAGCTTGAAATAACGCCCCTCATCGGCTTCTGTAGAGGTAAAAAAATAGCCTGCGGAAGTTCCGAGACGTTCCGCAATGTACAGGAGGGTGGAGACCGACGGAGAAGCATTACCGCTTTCGATCAGACTGAGCATATTCCGTGTGATCCGGTCACCGGCCAGTTCTTTTTGCGTGATCCCGAGCCGTGTCCGCAGTTCACGGATCCGTTCCCCCAGTTTTTTTTCATGCGTTGTCATGATTCATACACTTCATTGTCAGCGGACTGCCGGATACCGTACTTTCCATCCATGTCGGAGAGTTTTTTCTCGATTCCCTCAGCGACACAACCCTGATAATAGCTGATCCGGTCGTTCATCTCACCGGAACGCGCGGTGATCTTGGTAAGGAGAGTCTGCATTTCGTACTGCATGTCAGTGATCGCATCGTTCATTTCGCGGATGCAGTTTTCGATATTCCCATGCAGATCAGCACTGACCGTGGAGAGCATCGAAGCAGCATTTCCGGACAGCCGTTCGCGGATATATGCAGCTTCTTCCGCCGTTTCCGATCGGATCTGTTCGATTTCACTCTCACATTCTGCACGCTTCTGAGCACATTCGATTTCCATGTCGATCCGTAGTTTTTCCGCTTCTTCCCGTGCGGCAGACAGGATTTCGTCCGCGTTCCGGTTGGCATTGATAAGAATATCTCCGAGCTGTGCACTTATTTTGTCGTACATTTCGAGCTTGTATGCCGGACTGGTGTGATCGTTCGGATCATAGACCGGTTCTTCCGGCTGTGCTGCAATCACTGCTTCTGCCGCCTGCAGCTTTTCGGTCAGTTCTGTAATTCTGGCTTCCATTTCAGCGGCTGCTGTGGTCAGTGCGGCTTTTTCCACCGTAAACTGTTCGATTTTCTGTGTATACTGTGCCAGATATTCATTTTTCTCCGCAAGCTGACGTTCGAATTCCCGATTGTTCTGTTCCGATTTTTCTGTCATTTCCCGCAGATCCGCCTCTGCGGCAGCCAGCTTTTCCTGCATCTCGTTGAATGTCTGTACTGACTGCTCGTTTTCGCTGCACGCCTCATCCCGCTGAGCCGTTACTTTATCAAGCTGTCTGCTCAGTTCTTCGTTTGCGGCCTGTGTTTCCTCTATCTGTGCAGACAGTTCTGCGTTCTTTTTTTCCGCTTCTTCCAGACGTGCGGTGAGTTCCGCTATGGTGTCCGCGTGCTTCTGATCGGTTTCCTTGATATAGTTTGTCACATCGTCCCGGTGAAAGCCTCCGAGGGCACTCCGGAACATTTTTACACCATCGTTGTTCATCTTTGCCTCCCATTTATCTTAAATGGTAAATCTGTTTTACGTCTCTATTTTAACACAAAATCAGTGAAAAATCAACATACTTCCGAAGATATCATGGTGAATTTGCCGAAAAATTGTATGAAATCATTGACTATTCCGGTGCAAAACGGTATAATAAAACCATATTAATCCGATAAAATCAATAAAGGAGCAAAAATAATGGAATTTACCCTGAATGTACATTTTGCGGACGGAACGACCGCCCAGTCTGTCTGCAAAACAGCGGAAAAGAATAATCTGACCGCTGTATATGCCGATTATACCGGAACTGATCGAAAAATTGCCGCCGATCATGGTGCAGACATCGTCATTTCACTGCCGCAGCTCG
>JBGVOJ010000442.1:0-2350 GCA_045126415.1 Eubacteriales bacterium
AGTCTCATGCGGCCTCTGATTTCCGTCTCCACTACTTCTGATAATTTGGATTGCTCCATTTTGTCGGCTGGGACAGTCTATATGGCTACGCACAAACCCATCCAAATCCCCCTAAAAAAGAAAAAATCCGCACAGCACCAAATCACTGTAACAGATTAAAAGGTTTTGAAGGGAGTTTGAGGGGAACTTTTTTCAAAAGTTCCCCTCAAGAAAAAAACAAACGAAATTTTGTAAGGAGGACATCACCATGAATATTGGATTTACCGGAAAAGCACAGAATGCGCTCAACAGAGCTTTATATATTGCGTCGGAAATGGGGCATACCTGCGTGGGGAGTGAGCATCTTCTGCTCGGTCTGCTCTCTGAAAAGGACGGCATCGCGGAACGGGTGCTGAGCGAACGCGGGGTGACCTACGACAAGACGAAACAGATTCTCGCGGACAATGTCGGCATCGGTGCACCGAGCAAGCTGTCGGCGGCGGACATCACGCCGCGTACGAAGAAGATCATCGAGCAGTCGGCGAGTATCGCGGTCGGCATGGGGCACGGGTACATCGGGACGGAGCATCTGCTGCTTGCGCTGTGTGAGGAGCAGGAATGCTTCGCGGTACGGATCATTGCCGAACAGGGCGCGGCTGCGGCGGATATCAAGCGCGACGTGATGTCCTATTTCGGGCAGGAATCCGGTGAGAAGGGGCATTCCACCGGATCCGGAGGCGCAAATGTGAAAAAGGGTGATGAAGGCCTGAAGGATGCACAGACCCTCACCCAGTACGGGCGCAATCTCTGCAAAATGGCGAGAGAAGGGAAGATCGACCCCATCATCGGACGCGACAACGAAACCGGACGTGTGATTCAGATTCTTTCCCGCCGTACGAAGAACAATCCCTGCCTGATCGGGGAACCCGGCGTCGGCAAGACCGCCGTGGTCGAAGGACTTGCACAGCGCATCGTTGACGGGAGTGTACCGGATACCCTGCGCGATAAAGTGATTGTCACCCTCGACATTTCCGCGATGATCGCCGGGGCAAAATACCGCGGCGAATTCGAGGAACGTATGAAGAACGTCATGGAGGAGGCCCGACGCAATCCGCAGATCATCCTCTTCATTGACGAAATCCATACCATTATCGGCGCGGGCGGTGCCGAAGGTGCTGTCGACGCGGCAAACATTATCAAGCCTGCGCTGGCACGCGGGGAAATGCAGGTCATCGGCGCAACCACCATTGACGAATACCGCAAACACATCGAAAAGGACGCCGCGCTCGAACGCCGTTTCCAGTCCGTGATGGTCGGCGAACCGTCTCCGGAGGAAGCCGAACAGATCCTGCTCGGTCTGCGCGACAAGTACGAGGCACATCACAAGCTCAAGATTTCCGACGACGCCATTTCCGCCGCCGTGAAGCTCTCCGTCCGCTACATCAGCGACCGCTACCTCCCCGACAAGGCCATCGACCTCATCGATGAAGCCGCAAGCAAGAAGCGGATCGCTTCCTTCACTCCCACGGCGGATGTGCGCGATACCGAAGCGAAACTCAAGAAAGTCACCGCCGAAAAGGAAGAAGCCATCCTCGGCGAAGACTATGAAGGCGCGGCACGTCTGCGCGATGAGGAAAAACGGCTTACCGAAGAACTCGAATCCAAAAAGTCCGCCGCGTCCCCCGGAAGTTCCAGTGAAATGGTGGTTGACGCGTCCGATATTGCGGATATTGTGACCTCGTGGACGGGAATTCCCGTGAAAAAGCTGGCGGAAGAAGAGGGCGAACGCCTCATGAAGCTCGACGCGATCCTCCGCGAACGTGTCATCGGTCAGGACGAAGCCGTTGACGCCGTGGCACGCGCCATCCGCCGCGGACGGATGGGGCTCAAGGATCCGAAGCGTCCGATCGGTTCGTTCATCTTCCTCGGTCCGACCGGGGTCGGTAAAACGGAGCTGTCGAAGGTTCTTGCGGACACCATGTTCGGCGATGAAAACGCCATGATCCGCGTGGATATGTCCGAGTACATGGAAAAGCACAGTGTTTCCAAGCTGATCGGTTCCCCTCCGGGCTACGTCGGCTACGATGAAGGCGGTCAGCTCACCGAAAAAATCCGCCGCAGACCGTATTCCGTCGTCCTGTTCGACGAAATCGAAAAGGCGCATCCGGACGTGTTCAACATCCTGCTTCAGATTCTCGAGGACGGCATCCTGACCGATGCACAGGGAAGAAGAGTGGATTTCAAGAACACCGTCATCATCATGACCTCGAACGCCGGGGTCACCGATCTGGCAAACGCACCGCGCAAGCTCGGATTTGCCGTGGACGAAGAAGCCGCTGTCCGTGACGAACGCGAAAAGACCCGTACTGCG